>JAYTMV010000194.1:0-20088 GCA_043728175.1 Sphingomonadales bacterium | reverse complement strand
AAACGCAACGGCCTTCGCTGCAATAACGTGCATCAGCGGGCCGCCTTGTAGGCCGGGGAAGACTGCCGAATTGATCTTCTTCGCAATCGCCTCATCATTGGTCATGATCATCCCACCGCGCGGGCCGCGCAACGTTTTGTGCGTTGTGTTGGTCACGACATGCGCGTGCGGGAGCGGGGAGGGGTGTACGCCGCCCGCAACCAGCCCTGCAAAATGCGCCATATCAACAAAGAACAGCGCACCAACCTCATCGGCAATCGCGCGGAAGCGTGCAAAATCGATAATACGCGGATAAGCCGATCCACCAGCGATGATCAGCTTAGGCCGATGCTCCTTGGCAAGGTGCTCAACCTCATCAAAATCAATCAAATGTGTTTCGGGGTGAACACCGTACTGCACCGCGTTGAACCATTTACCTGACATCGAAGCACGCGCGCCGTGGGTGAGGTGGCCCCCTGCATCTAGGCTCATGCCCAGAATTGTATCACCGGGCTTGGTCAGCGCGAGCATCACCGCGCCGTTCGCCTGCGCGCCCGAATGCGGCTGCACATTGGCAAAGCCAGCGCCAAAAAGCTTTTTGGCGCGGTCAATCGCGAGCGTTTCCACCTCGTCCGATGGCGCGCAGCCTTGATAGTAGCGCTTACCCGGATAGCCTTCGGCATATTTGTTGGTGAAAACCGAACCCTGCGCCTCAAGCACCGCGCGTGAGACGATATTTTCCGATGCGATCAGCTCAATTTGATGCTGCTCTCGCGCCAACTCGTGGCGGACACCCGCAAACACGGCAGGGTCGGTTTCGGCAAGCGTTCGCGTGAAAAACCCGTCAGGCTGAACATCATGGAGGGCGGCTGGGTTGGTGCTCATAGGGGTTCCTTCACGAACGAGGGATTGGAAAGTTTATCAACGCGGCGCGCATGTCGTTCGCCGCCAAAGGCCGTTTCAAGAAAAGCGTCAAGACAGGCTTTTGCCATCTCGATGCCGATCATCCGCGCGCCCATTGCAATGACATTGGCATCATTGTGAGACCGCGCGAAAGTTGCCGAAAGCGGTTCAGACACAAGCGCACAGCGGCAGGCGGAGTTGCGGTTGACCGCGATCGAAATGCCAATGCCAGAGCCGCAGAGTGCTACGCCGCGTTCGGCCTTGCCCGATGCGACGGCCTCGGCAACCATGTAACCATAATCTGGATAATCGACCGATGCGCTTTCATGCGGGCCAAGGTCATTCACATCATGCCCACCCGCGCGCAGATGGGCGACAAGTGCCGCCTTCATCTCAAGGGCTGCATGATCAGAGGCAATGGCAATCTGCATCGTTGGGCGCACATCCTGTACGAGTGAATCGGAATTCGTGCGCTTTAACAAGTTTGTTGCAAAACGCCACCGCTCATGCGCGTTGCCGCTGGTACTCGTGCTATTTCCTGTTATCGGTTTCGCGTGCCAGATAACCTTCCTCATGCTGCGCTTCGCTTCGGTTTTGCCGGGTTGCTGCCGCAAGCCATCGCGCTATTTTTAGTCGCAACTGATGCTGAACAGCGCTGGAGCGCGCTTGCGGTTGGCTATGCCTATGCCGCGCTGATTTTCAGCTTTCTCGGCGGGGTATGGTGGGGGCAGGCGCTAAGCATGAAGAATGCGCCGATCTGGATTTACGCCGCCGCAGTCGCACCATGCCTGATCGCGCTCGCCACCTACGTGCCGTGGGTGGTCGGTGCCGCGTGGCCGGGGCCGTCGCTGGTGCTGCTGGGGGTGTGCCTGATCCTCTCGCCGCTGGTTGACCGCGCTATCGGGCGTAGCGTGGTGCTTCCCGAAGGCTGGATGCGCTTGCGCCTGATGCTGTCAGTTGGACTGGGCGGGCTAACGTTGTTGCTGGCTTGGCTTGCCTAAGCCGCCTTCCTTAACTCCATCCGGCTCCAAATCTCACACAGCGCCCCGGTCAGTTCGTCCATCATTTCCACCGTATGCGCTGGGCCGGGTGTGAAGCGCAGCCGCTCTGTCCCGCGCGGGACGGTGGGGTAGTTGATCGGCTGCACATAAACGCCATACTCCGCCAGCAAAATGTCGCTGATTTTCTTTGCGCGGATGGGATCACCGATCATCAGGGGGACGATATGCGTGGTGGTGTCCATCACGGGCAGGCCCGCTTCGGCAAAGCTGGTCTTGAGATATTTCGCCGCCGCCTGTTGCGCATCGCGTTCCTCGCTTGAGGCTTTCAGATGGCGAACGCTCGCCAGCACGCCCGCAACGAGTACAGGCGACAGCGACGTCGTAAAAATAAAGCCCGGAGCATAGCTGCGGATCACATCGACGATCATCTGATCCGCCGCGATATAGCCGCCCATCACGCCAAACGCCTTGCCAAGTGTGCCTTCGATAATCGTGACGCGGTGGGCAACCTCATCACGGTCACTAATGCCGCCGCCGCGCGGGCCGTACATGCCGACAGCGTGGACTTCATCGCAATATGTCAGCGCATTATATTTGTCGGCGAGATCACAAACAACTGCGATGTCGGCAACGTCGCCGTCCATCGAATAGACGCTTTCAAACGCGATCAGCTTGGGAACGTCAGCATCTTCAGCAGCAAGCAATTCTTCGAGATGGGCGAGATCATTGTGCCGCCACACGCGCTTTTCACAGCCCGAATTGCGGATGCCCGCGATCATCGACGCGTGGTTGAGCTCATCGGAAAAAATCACACAACCGGGAAGGATTTTGCCCAGAGTCGCCAGCGTTGCTTCGTTTGAGATATAACCGCTAGTGAACAGCAGCGCGCTTTCCTTGCCGTGGAGATCCGAAAGCTCGGCCTCAAGATCGACATGATAATGCGTATTGCCGCCGATATTCCGCGTACCGCCCGAACCAGCGCCCACATCATGGAGCGCAGTTTCCATCGCCTCGATCACCTTGGGGTGTTGGCCCATCGCGAGATAATCGTTCGAGCACCAGACGGTGATTGGCTTTGGCCCATTATGCCCGGCAAAGCAGCGCGCGTTGGGATAGGCGCCCTTGTTGCGCAATATGTCGATAAAAACGCGGTAGCGCCCCTCTTCATGAAGGCGGTCAATCGCTTGAGTAAACACCTTGCTATAATCCACGGTTTTCCATCCTGCATGTGGTTCACTGGTCGATTTTCTCGCCCTTAACCAAGAGTGCGCGTTAATTCCAGCGCGAACGACTCTTAACAATGATTGCTGTCACACAAGATTTGCTGGCTTATCAAGCAGGCGCGGCGCGGTGGTTGTCGTCATCCGCGCGAGCAGCTTGCCGTCTGGATCAGTCAGATCCGCCTCGATAAACGCGATCGTCTTGCCAAGCTTGATCACCCGCGCCTCGGCATAAAGCAGCCCCGGCTTGGCCGCCGCGAAGAAACTGGTTTTGAGTTCAAGCGTCGCGACGAACACGGGCTGGCCCGATTTGACGATCACCGCAAACGCGGCGGCATCATCAAGCATCGCGGTGACAATCCCACCCTGAACGCTGCCGCCCGGATTGGTATATTCTGCGCCGATATCATAGGACATCCGGACAAAGCCTTCGGCACTGCGAACTTCGAGAATTTGCGATTTGAACAGCACCCCCGTCGGCGGGCGGCGGGTGTTGAAACGGTCAAGCAATTGTGCGTCATTGAGCGGCATTGGGTTTCCTTCAAAGCGTATCGGTGTGGGTCAGGCCGTAGCTGGCGAGTGCTTGGCTGAGCGCATCCACATCTGCGCACCCTTTTGTGAAAACCGCCCGGCCCTCGGCACGTTCTGACCAATCCTGGCCTTGGGTTAGAAATGCCGTCCGCCGCGCGATCCCTGCGCCGCTGTCAACGAGTGTTACCCCTGCCGGACTCGCGACGGCAATCTCTGCTGAGAGCAGGGGAAAATGGGTGCAGGCGAGGACAAGCTGATCAACCTTGGCACCATCTGGCGCGGCGTACACCCCTGCCATGATATCGCGCATCTCATCGGGATCGGGTGCAATCCCGCGCAGCTTTGCCTCGGCAATGTCAACCAGCCGCGCGCTGCCGTGGCGGATCACCACACAGTCGCTCGCAAATTCGGCGACGAGATTATCGACATAAGCCTGCCTCACCGTCGCATCAGTCCCCAGTACACCGATCACCCGCGTTTTGGAGGCAAGGGCGGCTGGCTTGATCGCGGGCACCGTGCCGACCACTGGCAGGTCAAGCGCAGCACGGACATGCGCGAGTGCAATGGTCGAGGCGGTGTTGCACGCGATCACGATCAGGCGCGGCTTATACCGCTCGGCAAGGCGGCCAAGCAGGGCTGGCACGCGCGCGGCAATCTCTGCCTCGCTCTTTGTGCCGTAAGGGTACCCGCCATTATCCGCCGCATAGACAATCGACGCAGCGGGCAACACCGCGCGGATATGCGACATAACAGATAGGCCACCAACGCCTGAATCGAAGACAATTATGGGGCGGTCGTCAAGCATTAGGTTAGTTGGGCAGACACACTAATCAATTATGCCAAGAGCGCGCGCCTCTTCATCGGGCCATTCTTTCCAATCGGGAGCCATCCAGATTTGGCCCTCAGCCAGACCGACCTTGATTGGTTTGCGTTGTGTCTTCAGTGGCGAAAGCGTCGCCACCGGTTTGCCCGCGCGGCCAATGATCACTTCCTCACCGCGCTCAACCATCGCGATCAGTTTCGAAAGATTGGCCTTCGCCTCAGTGATCGTTACCAGTGTCATGCAAGTAATATAGGCTAGGCCTGACCAGACCTGCAAGGGGGTAAGGCCTGAGTTGATGCACTGAAAACTCCCCGTCGCCCCGCACTTGATTGTATAGACCGGAGACAAGGCGAACAGGTGTTCGGGGACATGGTGGAGTGTACGTCCTGGCGAATGATCAGGATTTCGCCTCTGCATAGCTCACAATTTCCCATTCAATCCCATCACCATCGAAAAGATAAAACCGCTTGCCGGGATCATAGTCGCCGTGGCTGAAGGGCACCAGGCCAAGCACGATTGCGCGCTCCTCCACCGCGTTGAGATCGTCAACCACAACGCCAATATGGTTGAGCGGCTGTCCTTTGATATGCTTCATCGGTGTGCCGTCTGAACTGCTGGTAGCGTAAACAGCGACATAATGGCTGTCGGTGCCGATATGGATCGTATGCCCACCGAAGGCGGATGGCCCTTTCCAGCGAACCTGCCAGCCGAACAGGTGCTCAAGCATTTCGGCGGTGCGTTCAGGGCTGCCAACGGTGATATTTACATGTTCGATAAATGCCTGTGTCATTGTGATGTGAGTCCTTTTCTGCGCGCGAAAGCGGGTTGACTCGACTCAAGTACAACCTCAACCTAAGTTGAGATCAAGCTATTTTTTGGACTGTTTGAAATGAATGCAAATGATGTTGTTTCGATCGGAGACCTTGCGCGCCGCACTGGGCTTTCGGTGTCGGCGATCCGCTTTTACGAGGCACGCGGGCTGGTTGAACCGTTCCGCAGCACGGGCGGGCAAAGGCGATTTCTGCGTTCGGATATTCGCCGTCTGTCGTTTATCCGCATCGCGCAACAGCTTGGTTTGTCGATTGAGGGCATCGCGGTCGAACTTGCGAAACTGCCGCACGGGCGAACGCCGAACGCGAAAGATTGGGCCAGCATCGGCACCGCCATGCGCACGTTGCTCGACGAGCGCATCGCCCAACTGAGCCGGACGCGTGACCTGCTTGACGGGTGTATCGGCTGTGGCTGCCTGTCGCTCAAGAAATGCGCTCTATACAATCCGGGTGACCGTGCTGCGGCAAATGGTGCCGGCCCCCGATACGTCATGGGGGATCGGGCAGTGACAGGTTTAGATTGAGCTAAACCTGCTACGCTCTAAAATCGAATGCGCCCCGATATTGCCTTTATCCGCGCCCGCGTTAAAAGCGAACATCATGGGAACTTTAGACTCGGGCACTATCGCACTCGTTATTGGGATTGGCTATTTGCTTGGGTCGATTCCCTTTGGCCTTATCCTTACCAAAATGTTTGGCGCGGGCGATTTGCGCAAGGTTGGCTCGGGCAATATCGGCGCGACCAATGTGCTCCGCACGGGGCGCAAAGGGTTGGCGGCGGCGACGTTGCTGCTTGATATGGGCAAGGGCGCAGCGGCGGTGTGCATCGCGCGGATGATATTGCCCGAACTTGCGCCGATTGGCGGGTTCGCCGCGTTTCTGGGGCATTGTTATCCCGTTTGGCTCAAATTCAATGGTGGCAAGGGCGTGGCGACGATGCTTGGCATATCGCTCGCGTTCAACTGGGGGATTGGGCTGATTTTTGCGGGGGTATGGATTGGCGCGCTTGCGATCTCGCGGATGTCCTCAGTTGGCGGGATGAGCGCGGCGGTGGCAACGCCCGTTGCCACATGGGTCATTTTCGATTGGCATCCGGCAAAAATGCTTGGGCTGATGGCGGTCATCGTCGTTTGGAAACACCGCGAGAATATCGCGCGGATCAGGGCGGGCAGCGAACCCAAGGTTGGCGCGAAAGCGTGAGCATCGCCGCTGAACAGGATTTGCTTGATCGGCTGCGGCTGATCCGCTCGGCCAATATCGGGCCAGTCACTTATTTTCATTTGCTCGCGCGCTTTGGCAATGCCGCCGCCGCACTCGCTGCCATCCCGCAGCTTGCGGCGCGCAGCGGGGGGAAAGCGCCGCGCATTGCTGATTTGAAGGATGTTGCGGCGGAGATTGATGCCGTCCAGCGGCTTGGCGCGCGTTACCTGTTCTTGGGGCAGGGGCTTTATCCGCCCTTGCTTGCCGAAATTGATTCAGCCCCGCCTGCGCTGATTGTGCGCGGCGATCTCAGCCTGATTGAGCGTCCTGCCATCGCCATTGTCGGCGCGCGCAATGCCTCTGCTGCGGCGTGTCGGTTCGCGCGTGATCTGGCGCGCGGCTTGGCGGAGGAAGGCGTACTCGTTGTCTCGGGGCTGGCGCGCGGGATTGATAGTGCGGCGCATCAGGGCGCGCTTGGCGGCGGCACGGCGGGCGTGATCGCCAGCGGGATCGATATTACATACCCCCCCGAAAATAAGGCACTTCAGGAGCAAGTGGCGACCCAAGGCCTGCTCATCGCTGAACAGCCGCCGGGGCGCGAACCGCTCGCGCGACACTTTCCCTATCGCAATCGGATTATCGCTGGCATGGCGCTTGGAACGGTCGTGGTTGAGGCCGCGCCAAAGTCCGGCTCGCTCATCACCGCGCGGCTCGCGGGCGAGGCGGGCAGGGAGGTGATGGCCGTCCCCGGTTCGCCGCTCGATCCGCGCGCGCAAGGGTGCAACGCCCTGATCCGCGACGGCGCGACGCTGATCCAATCAGTTGCTGATGTTCTCGAAACAATTCGGCCGATTGCGTCAATGATGGGTTCGCCAAAGGTAGCGTTCCGCGCCGAGCCAATCTCTGCCGACGCCTCCGATGATGATCGCGGGATCGTGCTCAACCTGCTCAGCCACGCCCCCGTGCAAGTCGATGAGATCATCCGCCAGTCAGGCCTGATGCCAGCGACGGTGCAGACAGTGCTGCTAGAGCTTGAACTCGGTGGGCGATTGGAGCGTCACGCGGGGGGACGGGTGAGTTTGGGGTGATCACAATCCCACCGCACTCCTTAGCGCCGCATTGATCCGTGATTGCCAGCCGGGGCCGCTATTGCGGAACGCGTCAATCACATCGGGATCAAGCCGGAGCGTCACCTGCTGTTTCGGGGTCATGCCAAGCGGCGGACGACCAGCCTTGGTAAGCGTACCGTTGGCGGGGCGGATGATGTGATTGCCAAAGCGGATTTCAGCGCGATCAAATTGATCCTGCGTCCATTCGGGTGCGTCGTCGGGGTCAACCCAACTGCTCTCGATAACGGTTTTGCTCTCGGTCATTACATTTCCAATCCGTCACTCACGCCCTTCGACTGCCTTGCAGGCGCTCAGGATAAACTTCAGCCAAAGGCTGAAGGCGGGAGTCCATATACTCCCAAGGCCTGTGATTATGGACTCCCGCCTGCGCGGGAGTGACGGTATTCGCAATATGGAGTTACATAATTATTTGTCAAATGCTTAACCGCCACCGGAGATAACCCCAAACCCCGCCATCGCGGCACGATCCACGGTAAAGTACACGCTATCACACCAGCCGATATGCGTTTCAAACGTCCGTTCTGCGCGGCCACTTTCGCGGATGCCCAATTTCTCCATGAGGCGAATCGATGCAATATTGCGCGGATCAATGTCAGTGCTCAGCACCGTAATATCAGGCCGGGTTTGATAAACATGGCCCAGAAACGCGCACAGCGCCTCGGTTGCCATCCCTTGGCCCCAGAAATCGGGATGAAGGATATAGCCAAATTCGGGCAGCTTGTATGCGCCGACTTTCCCCGCCACGCGCCCGTCAATCTCTATGATGAAATCCTCGCTGGCGTTGACGGTCGCAGCGACCATATCGGCGATCCATGCCTGCGTCTGTGCAAAATCGCTGTGCGGCGGTGACGACCAGTAACGCATCGCCGCCGCATTTAAGAGTATCTCGTGCATTTCTGCGGCATCATCCAAGCGCGCGCGGCGGAGCAAAAGGCGTTTTGTTTTGATCATCATTTGCATCTTGACGGCAAAGGATTCATTCCGCCACCCTCGCGCGTACACGTGAGAAAGATTTTTGCCCCATGAAACTTGTCGTTGTAGAATCCCCCGCCAAGGCCAAAACCATTGAGAAATATCTCGGGCCGGGGCACCGTGTGCTCGCCAGTTTCGGGCATGTCCGCGATCTGCCGCCAAAAGATGGTTCAGTTGATCCCGACAATGGCTTTGAAATGCTGTGGGATACCTATGCCGATAAGGCGCGCCAGCTCAAAGCAATCACTGATGAGGCCAAGGGTGCCGATACGCTGATCCTCGCGACTGACCCTGACCGTGAGGGCGAGGCGATTAGCTGGCACGTGCAGGAGGTGCTGGCGAAGAAGAAAGCATTGCCCAAAAACGTACAGCGCGTCACTTTCAACGCAATTACCAAGGCGGCGGTGCTTGAGGCGATGGCGAAGCCACGCGAGCTGGATCATGATCTGATCGATGCGTACCGCGCCCGCCGCGCGCTTGATTATCTGGTTGGTTTCACGCTTTCGCCTGTGCTGTGGCGCAAGCTGCCCGGTGCGAAGTCAGCGGGGCGGGTACAATCGGTCGCGCTGCGGCTCGTGGTTGACCGAGAGCGCGAGATTGAGGCGTTTCGCCCCCAAGAATATTGGTCAGTGATCGCCAATATGGAATATGATAGTGTCAGTTTTATTGCCCGTTTGGTTCGCCACAAGGGCGAGAAGATTGACCGCCTGACGATTGGCAATGCGGGCGATGCGGCTTCTGCCAAGGCAGCGGTTGAGGCGGGGCGCTTCACCGTTGCAACCGTCGAAACCAAGCCGCTGACGCGCAATCCGCCGCCGCCCTTCACCACATCAACGCTCCAGCAGGAGGCCGCGCGCAAGCTTGGTTTCGCCGCGAGCCACACGATGCGCGTCGCCCAAGGCCTGTATGAGGACGGCGCGATCACCTATATGCGGACTGACGGCGTCCAGATGGATCATAGCGCGATTTCGGCGGCGCGCGGGGCCATCGCCAACCGTTATGATGCGTCCTATGTCCCTGATAAGCCGCGAATTTATCAAACCAAAGCGAAGAACGCGCAGGAAGCGCATGAGGCGATCCGCCCGACCGATTTTGCCAAAGATAAGGCTGGCGGCGGCGATCATGCGCGGCTGTATGACTTGATTTTCAAACGCGCGATGGCGAGCCAAATGGCCTCCGCCCGGCTTGAGCGCACCACCGTCGAAATGAGCGACGCCACCGGGCAAACTGGGCTGCGCGCGACTGGTCAAGTTGTGCTTTTTCCCGGCTATCTTGCGCTTTATGAAGAGGGCACTGACGATGCGGGCGATGAAGACGCGCGCCGCCTGCCAATGCTTAAATCAGGTGATACGCCCGCGAAGAAATCGGTCGAGAGCGAGCAGCATTTCACCCAACCACCACCGCGCTTTTCCGAAGCCAGTCTGGTTAAAAAAATGGAGGAACTTGGCATTGGCCGCCCCTCGACTTACGCCTCGGTGCTGCAAGTGCTCAAAGACCGCGACTATGTCAGCGTCGATAAAAACCGCTTTACCCCCAATGAAAGCGGACGGCTCGTCACGGCGTTTCTTGAACGTTATTTTGAGCGCTATGTCGCCTATGATTATACCGCTGGGCTTGAGGACAGCCTTGACGATGTGTCGGGCGGACGGGCTCAGTGGCAGGATGTGCTTGCTGAATTCTGGAAGGATTTTAAGCCAAAAACCGTTGAAGTGATGGAGCAACAGCCCTCCGAAGTGACCGCAGCACTTGATGTGTTCCTCGGCGATTATCTCTTTCCGCCCAAAGAGGACGGCAGCGATCCGCGCCAATGCCCGCTATGCAATGATGGGAAACTCTCGCTGCGCGGTGGCCGTTTCGGTGCGTTTATTGCCTGCGCCAACTATCCCGAGTGCAAATATACCCGCAAGTTCGCGCAAGCGGGGGCTGCGGATGCAGGTGTTGATACTGGTCCTGAAATCTTGGGCAAACATCCCGAAACGGGGCAGGATATCACCAAGAAAAGCGGGCGTTTCGGCCCTTATGTCCAAATCGGTGAGGGTGATGAGCGCAAAATGGCCTCAATCCCTAAGGATATTCCGGGCGAAGAGTTCGGGCTTGAATGGGCGGTGAAATTGCTCAGCCTGCCACGCGTCATCGGCGACCATCCCGAAACGGGCAAGCCGATCAGCGCCGCGATTGGTCGCTATGGCCCTTACCTGATGCACGACGGCAAATATGGCCGGCTTCAAACCACCGCAGACGTGTTTGAAACGGGCATGAACGCCGCCGTCGTCAAACTCGCCGAGGCTGCCGCTGGCGGCAACCGGGGCCGGGGCGCCGCGCGTGAGCCTTTGAAGGTCTTGGGCGCGCATCCGCGAACCGATCTGGAACTAAAAGTCATGGAAGGCCGCTTCGGCCCCTACGTAACCGACGGCACCACCAACGCAACGCTGCCCAAAACCGTAACCCCCGAAGCGCTGACGCTTGAAGAAGCCGCCGTGCTGATCGACGAGCGCGCCGCCAAGGGGCCGGGGATTGGGAAGAAAAAGAAGGCGGCTCCGAAGAAAGCAGCGGCGAAGAAAACGCCTGTGAATAAGAAGGTCGCGACGAAGAAGAGTTAACTCCCTTCGCGTCTTGGCGTCTTGGCGCGAAACCATTCTGCGCTCGCCGCGCGCGGTGAGGATGGATAGGTTCGCGCGGAGGCGCGGAGACGCGGAGGGGATTCGCCCTCACCCAATCGCCTCGCTTGCCTCTAGCCACGTCGCTTCCGCCGCGTCGATCTTTTCGGTCACTTCGGCGCGGAGTTTCATGAGGTCAGTCATCGACAGCTTGGCATCCGGCCCTTCAGCCGACGACGGATCGAACATCGTCCGCTCAATCGCGCTGCGCCGTTCGGTGAGTTTGGCGAGCGTGGCCTCGGCGGTTGAGGCGGCTTTGCGTGCGGCGGCTTCCTTTTCTCGCGCGGCTGCGGCGGCTTTGCGCTCTTCCTTCTTGTCGCGTTTGGGGGTGTCGGTTTTGACCGCGCCTTTGAGGATCAGGTCAGTATAATCATCAAGGCTGCCGTTGAATTCATTGGCTTGACCGCCGTCAACGAGCACGAGGCGGTCAGCGGTCAGCTCGATCATGTGGCGGTCATGGCTGACGATCACGACCGCGCCTTCATAAGCGTTGAGCGCCTGCACCAGCGCCTCACGCGCATCAACGTCCAGATGGTTGGTCGGCTCATCAAGGATCAGCATGTGCGGCGCTTCGCGCGTGATCAGCGCGAGCGCGAGCCGCGCACGTTCGCCGCCCGAGAGTTTTCCAACCAATGTGGTTGCCTTTGCGCCCGAAAAGCCGAAGCGACCAAGCTGCCCGCGCACCGCGCCGGGCGATGCACCCTTCATCATTCGCGTCATATGCTCAAGCGGGGTGTCAGTCGTGTCAAGTTCCTCAACCTGATATTGGGTGAAATAGCCGACGCGCATTTTGCCGCTGACGGTCATGCCGCCCTCCATCGCGGGGAGTTGGGCGCTGAGCAACCGCGCGAGCGTCGTCTTGCCATTGCCGTTACGGCCCAAGAGCGCGATGCGTTCATCGGGGTCAATTCGCAGGTTGAGCTTGCGCAGGATCGGTTTTTCCGCCTCATAACCGACGGCGGCCATATCAAGCGTGACGAGCGGTGGCTTCAATTCATCAGGGCTTGGGAAATCAAAGCTCAGCGTCGGGTCTTCGCTCGCGGCGGCGATCGGCTGCATTTTCTCAAGCATTTTGGCGCGGCTTTGCGCTTGTTTGGCGGTTGAGGCGCGCGCCGAATTGCGCGCGATATAATCCTGAAGCTTGGCGCGTTGGGCGTCTTGTGCCGCCCGCGCCGAGGCCAATTGCGCGAGCCGTTCGGCGCGCTGCCGCTCAAACGCGTCGTAACCGCCAGGGTACAGCGTCGTCTTCCCGCCCTCAAGATGGAGGATATGATCAACGACATTGTTGAGCAAATCGCGTTCATGGCTGATCAGCACCATCGTCGCGCGGGCGCCCTTGAGGAAGCTTTCAAGCCACATCGTCGCTTCAAGGTCGAGATGGTTTGACGGCTCATCGAGCAGCAGGATATGAGGTTCGGAAAACAGCAGCGCCGCGAGTGCAACGCGCATTTTCCAGCCGCCTGAATAGCTGTCAAGCGGGCGGTGCTGCATATCTTCGTCAAAACCAAGCCCAACCAGAATGCGCGCGGCGCGCGCAGGTGCGGCGTGTGCGTCAATGGCGATCAGGCGCTCATGAATTTCACCAATCCGGTGATGATCCTGCGTAAGCGTTTCTTCATCAAGCAGCGCGGCGCGCTCCACGTCCGCTGCCAGCACCGCCTCAAACGGCGTTGTCTTCCCCGCTGGTGCTTCCTGCGCGATATAACCGATTCGCGCGGCCTTAGGCATGTCAATGCTGCCCTCGTCAGCCTCACCAAGCTTGGCGATCACCTTCATCAGCGTCGTTTTGCCAGCACCATTGCGCCCGATCAGGCCAACACGCGCGCCCGTCGGCAGCGCAGCCGTTGCGCGGTCAAGGATAGTGCGCCCGCCAAGGCGCACGGTGATGCCAGAGATGTTAAGCATGACAGCGCCCTTAGCCGATTTGGCGGCGGAGGCAAATGGGGGCAAATTGACCCCCTTCATTTTTCGCTTTCCTACATGCAAACGAATCGTTTACGTTCCTACTATGTTCTAATAACAAGGAGCTTGAGCATGATTGAATCGACAGATTATCGCTGGACCCCGGAGCTTCAGCGCCGTTACATTGAGGCATTGGCCGAAACGGGCAGCATCACCCGCGCGTGCGCAGCGGTCGGCAAATCGCGCGTCGCGGCTTACGGACTGCGTCACCGCAATGAAGGCACGGCGTTCAACCTTGGTTGGGAGGCCGCGATCCTGATTGCCCGCGCGCAGCTTTCGGATGATCTCATCGAACGCGCAATTTGGGGGCAGGAGGATGTCGTCGTCAGATCGACCGACGGCACGCTCATCTCCACATCGCGCAAACGTCATGACAATCGGCTCGGCATGTCAACGCTGTCGCGGCTTGACCGGATGGCGAAGCGCGAAAATTTCGAGGATCTTGATGCGGTCATGGCGCGGCTGGTCAGCTCGGACTTTGAGGCCTTCCTTGATCTGATTGAAGCGGGTGGCGGGGCGCAGGAAATGGCGGTTTTCATCGCCGATCGTAGCGACATGCTCGGCGTTTATGCCCCCGCGATCGCAGCGCGGCCGCAACCCAATGAACAGTGTAAACTTGAAGGAGATGATGCAATGGAAAGCGAGCCTGAAACCCCCTATCTCGACCGCGATCCAGAGGAAAATGCCGCGAAGATGGATGTTTGGTACAGCGAGGATGCCGATTGCTGGCACACCAATTTCCCGCCGCCGAATGATTATATCGGCGAAGAGGACGGCGATTTCGGCGAAGATGGCTATCAACGCGACCTTTCCGACGAAGAAGAACGCATCCAGCGTGCGTATCAATTCGAAGGCGTGGAGCCGCTGCACGAAGCTGCAGTGCGCGCATGGGCACGCTATTTCGACCGCCCGGTAACCGCGTTTTTCGGTAATAATAGCGATGGTGATGGCGGGGGCGGCAGTGGCGAGCCGCTGGCGGAGGCGGCCTAGCGGCTTTTTCGCAAACTTGTTCAATTGGGGTAGCGCGGCGGGCCGAGGATTTGTTTCGCGCGAAGACGCAAAGACGCGAAGAAGGAATTGAGTCAAGCCTAACTCCTCTCCCCTCGCGGGAGAGGGTGCCCGAAGGGTGGGTGAGGGGCCAGCCGCGTCTGCGGCTGAAAGAGGGCGCGCGTTGTTGGGGAAGATCACGCTCGCTAACGCTTCGCTCTGCATCCCCTCACCCTTCCGCCGCTTGCGCGGCTCCCTCCCTCTCCCGCAAGGGGAGAGGGGCTGGGATTAGAACGACACCCGCGCGCTCACTCGCACATCGCGCCCGGCCAGCGGGGCGAAGTCCTTGAGGAAGCTGGCCGCGCGCCGTGCGGTCACGTCGAAGATGTTGTTGGCCGAGAGCGTCAGGCTCAGCGCGCCGTCTTCGCCGAGGGGCTTGAAGCCGAGTGAGGCGTTGACCATCGTGTAGCCTTTGGTCGGCGTTTCAAACGCGGCGATGCGGTTTTGCTTGTTGACGCGTTCAACCTCGATGCGGCCGTTGATGCGCGGTGACTGTGCCTCAAGCGCGCCGAGGACACGCAGCGCAGGAATCCGCGCGACTGATCCGCCGCCGCCGCGTACTTTGGCGCGGGTATAATCAGCAACACCGTCAAGGTTGATTGCAAAATCGCGGATTTGCGCAAGCTTGAACGTCGCCTCAATTTCGGCACCGTAATAGCGCACGTCGGATTGGGTGAAGACGAACACGGGCAGATCATCTTCGATATCGCCCGTCGGGTTTTCGATAATGAAGCCATCAAAATCATTGCCGTAAACCGAGGCTGATACGCTGTACCCCGTGCCCTTGCCGCGCAGCGTGAGTTCAGCGCCCTTGCTCTTTTCCTTTTTGAAGTCGGGGTTGCCGACTTCAAACGCCTGCGTTCCGGCGTGCGGCCCGTTGGAGAACAGCTCCTCCTGCGATGGCGCGCGCTGGGTGTATGAGGCGTTGACGCCGACGCGCCAGCCGGGGGTGAATTCGACGCTGGCGCCGAGCGAGCCCGAGATGGCGGTGAACGTCCGTCGCGCTTCGGCTGTGCCAAGGTCTGCGTCCTCGCGCGCCGAAAGGATTGATCGCTCGACGCGCGCACCCGCCTCGGCACGCACGGTGCCAAGGTCGAACGATTGCAGCGTGAACACGCCGTATTGCTGGGTATCGCTTGGTGGCAGGAACTTCTCTTCGCCAACGATCACAAGATCGCGGATGAAGAATTGCCCGCCAACCGCGCCGCGCCAGCCGTTCCGCTCGCGCTGGACAAGCTCAAGCCGCCCTTCAAAGCCATCATTGCGAAACGTAGTGCCAATCGCGCCGTCTTCCTCAAGCTCATTATGCTTGTATTTGGCATAGCCGCCCCGGAACTTGATTGCCTCAATCGGGCCGCTCGCGGGATTGACCTCACCGCGCAGATCGAAGCGCGTCTGCTTGGCATCAAGCCGGACAGCCTCGGCCTCAACGGTCGGGTCAACCGAGAAACGTACGGGCAGGCCGATCAGGCTATCGTAACGGCTGACCGAAAAGCCGAGATTGCCGTTGCTGGTGATGATCGCAAGGCCGCCCGCAACATCATAAGTGCGCGCGGCACTGTTGGGGAGCTTGCCCTTGAGGTCAGCCAAAGCCGCAACACCTGGATCACCGCTGGCAATGGCGGCGGCACGGAGCGCTGGTGTCAGGACAAAGCCGCCGATATCAAGGTTGCCTGTCTTCAAATAGCTGCCGTCAAAATGGAGAATGACTTTGGATGAGATTGGCAGATCAACCCGCCCGCCGCCTGATCGTTCATTGGCGGCATCGCCGTAAGTCGCGTTGCCGTCGAAGTGGATTTGCTCGTCAGTGATCCGGCGCGGGATGCGGCTGTCAATCACATTGACGACGCCGCCAATCGCTGACGATCCGAACAGCAACGCTGACGGCCCGCGCAGCACCTCGATCCGGTCGGCGGTCAGCGGGTTGATCGCAACGGGGTGATCAACGCTGGTGTTTGACACGTCAAAACTGCCGATCCCGTCGGACAGCACGCGGACGCGCTCACCCTGAAATCCGCGCAGCACCGGGCGTGAGGCGTTGGGGCCGAATGATGTCGCTGAAACACCCGCTTGACGGCTGAGCGTTTCACCGATTGTGGGGCGGAGTTCACGCACCAGATCATCGCCCGAAACAACTGACGTTCCCGCCAATATGTCGGCCCGGTCGCGGGCGTAGATTGCGGTGACGATGATGTCGTTCGACTGCGCGATATGATCGCCGTGGTCGGTTTTGCCATCCTCGGCAAAGGCAGGCGTTGCTAAGGCGAGCAAGGCGATGCCGCCAAGCAGGGTGGATTTGATCATGAGCGCGTCCTAATTATGAAGTTAGGCGCGTCATATATAGAATGTTACAACATTACAATGCCATTGTGGCGCAGGAACAAGACATCTTTCAGCTAGGCAACACTCTTGGCCGCGCCTCATCATCCAGCGCAACGAAGGTGAATATCCCTTCGGTCACGCTCACATTGGTCGCGCCGCGATCACGAGTCGCTACAACTTCGATCTTGATCGCGACTGATGTGCGTCCGCGCCGCGCAACCTCGGCATAGACTGAGATGATGTCGCGCACGAGGATTGGTTGGATGAACTTCATCGCTTCAATCGCAACCGTCGCGCAGGGGCCGTCAGCGACTTGACCGGCGACGATGCCACCCGCGATATCCATTTGCGCGAGAACCCAGCCGCCGAAGATATGGCCGTTCGAGTTAATATCGCTGCGCTGAGGCACAATCCGCAGCACGGGTTCGCGCGGGGTCGTCATTTGTCAGCAAGCTCAGCAAAGGGATCGGCAATTACGTCATCATGACCGCTGCCTGCGCTGAGGAACACCAACCCCATGAGTAGTGCGGCGAGCAGCACAGAGAAAAAAATGCCAAGCGCTGTAAACAGCATCATCAGCCAAGGGATTGGCCCCGCCATAATCCACAGCGCGCCAAGCCCGCCGACCGTCGCAAATGCTGAGGCAAGCGTCATCCACCACATCAATCGCTTATAACGATCCCATGCAAACGCCGCATATTCAGGGTTTTCGAGTTGGCTCTGAGGAATGTTCATGCTTTTCCTTGTACCCTTGCCATAAATTCAGCAAGATGCGTTTGATAATAGGAGGGCCAGACGGTGACAATAAAGGCAATTCTCCAATCACGTGAGCATGACGTGATTTCGATACCCAGCGGCGCGAGCGTAGCGGATGCGGTAGCGCTGCTCTCCGAACGGCGGATTGGCGCGCTTCCGGTGGTAGATGACGGCGAAGTACGCGGCATTTTTTCTGAGCGCGATGTGATTTACGGCCTGTCTCGCGAAGGCCCGTCAATCCTGTCAAAAAAAGTGGCCGAGGTGATGATTACGCCCGCGATCACCGTTGGCCCTGATGAAGGCGCAATCGATTCGCTGTCGCTGATGACGATGCGTCGCATCCGCCATCTGCCTGTGCTTGATGGGGGGAAGCTGATCGGGTTTGTCTCAATTGGTGATATCGTCAAATACCGGATTGACCGGATCGAGGCAGAGGCGGCGTCACTGCGCGAGTATATTCAAAGCAGTTAGGCAACCGTAATTTTGCGGCGGAATACCAGATCAATAATCTGTTCAAGCGTTTGCCGCGAAAACATCCAGAGTAGACCGACGTAGCACAGCGCGCCAAATGTAACGAGAATCGCAAGTTCGGTTGGGGCGGGAAGCCAATCGGTAAAGAGTGATGCGGTGTAAACCATTGACGCCATTACCCCTGACGCAATCAGCGAGGGTACAAGGGCTGCAACCAGCTTGCGCCAATCCGCGCCAATTTCGGGAAGCGTGAGCGCAAGCGTTACTGTGAGAAGCAGCGGCGCGGCGATTTGCCATGCGTGCACCAGCCCTTGCGCGCCCCACTGCAACCCGATGCTGAACGCAATCGGCATGATGATCGCACCGCTGAGGCTGCTGCGCACATAGACTTTTGGCTTGCCCAACGCGTTGGTCGCGGGCGAACAAAGGATTTGCAGCGCAAAGCAAGGCATCGCAAGTGCCAGCCCTGAAACAAGCGGTGCCATCTCCAGCCATTTCTGGCCAAACAGCGTCGCCACCATCGGCTCGGCCACAATCGCTAGGCCAAGATAAAGCGGAAGCGCGACAAACATCGTCAGCCGCGCTGAGGTGATAAAGGCGGTACCGATATGCCCGCCTTCCTTGGCGAGATTGGCATAAGCCGGAAACGCGACTTCATTGAGCGGGGGGATGAATTTGCCAGTAAAAATCAGGGTAACAAACAGCGCCTCGGCGTAAAGACCGAGATGATGCGGATCAAACACACGCCCAGCGATAAAGATATCCGACTGGCTTTGGATGATCCACAACATCTGGCAAATCAGCAGCGCGCCGCCAAAGCGGAACATATGGCTGGCACCTGTAAAATTGAAACTCGGCCAAACCAGCAGCCGCGCGGCATAGGTCAGCCCGATGGCACGTGTACCGAACAGCGCGATAGGCGCATAAACGAGCGTCCACACTCCGTAGCCCAATTCGGCACACGTCAGCGCTGTGGCAGCGCCTGCCAATGCACCCGCCATGTTGGCGGCGGCCTGCTTACGGAAATCAAGCCCGCGCGCAAGCAGTGCAGAGGGGAGTGAGATAAAGGGCGTTGCCAGATATAGCAGCGCTTGGGTGCGCAGCATGTCAGTGATGATCGGCTGGCGAAAATAGGCGGCGGCAAGCGGCGCAGCAACAATCTGTGCGATCGCAAGGCAACCGTTGGAGAGAAGCAACATCCCGAAAACTTGCGCGATTCGCTTGCGATCAACCGATTCGGCCTGAATGAGTGAGCTTGAGAAGCTGTCACCATTCAAAAAGTTAAAGAGAACAAGGATCACCTGTGTCATTGCGAACAGGCCGTAATCCTTTGGATCAAGCAAGCGCACGACGATAATCGTCGCGCCCCACATCACCATTTGGGCGACGATCTGGCTCCCAGAACGCCAAAACACGGCGCTTCGCACGCGGGTCTTGAACGCTGCTTGGTCTGGTGGGCTCATAGGGGTCACAGGTAACGCTTACCGATACATAAAAAGGACATGAACCCTCCCTAACGATGAACCGTTGAAATAAAATTGCAAAATTGGTGTTGACGACTCAGAACGGCCCGTCTAGTGCCCCTTTTGTCGCGGCGATGAGGCCTTGTGTCTCTCACCGCTTCCGCAAACATCGCAGACGCCCGGTCACCCCGGTTAAACGGGGTAGGACATGGCGTCGGCATTTTGCGCTCTTTGACATTGTGATTTTTTAGATGAAGGGACATGTGGGCGGCGGCTCCAGGTCTGGCAGTTTTAAGGTGCCAGCAACCTGTAGCAAATTAACCGTTCCTATATGTCCTATTCACGTATCCATACGTAATAGATTTGTGGTGCTTTTTGTATCACAAATAAAAATGTGCAGGAACGGCTCCTTGAAATGAGCGTTTGTCTGAGGGAATTCCACCTTTTGACAATCGAACATCAAACTTGAGAGTTTGATCCTGGCTCAGAACGAACGCTGGCGGCATGCCTAACACATGCAAGTCGAACGAGATTATTGACTTCGGTTGATAGTCTAGTGGCGCACGGGTGCGTAACGCGTGGGAATCTACCCTTGGGTTCGGAATAACAGTTAGAAATGACTGCTAATACCGGATGATGTCTTCGGACCAAAGATTTATCGGCAAGGGATGAGCCCGCGTAGGATTAGCTTGTTGGTGAGGTAAGAGCTCACCAAGGCGACGATCCTTAGCTGGTCTGAGAGGATGATCAGCCACACTGGGACTGAGACACGGCCCAGACTCCTACGGGAGGCAGCAGTGGGGAATATTGGACAATGGGCG
>JAYTMV010000193.1:0-3686 GCA_043728175.1 Sphingomonadales bacterium | reverse complement strand
AATCGCAACCACTTCATGCGCCGCCAACCCCAATTGCGTGAGGCAATGGAGATAGGCGTCGGCGGCTGGTTTTACATTGTCAATCTTGTCAATCGTGGTGATGCTGGCAAAGGCACCGAAATCAAGATGATCGCCGAGTGCTTTTTTGATAGCGTTCACATTGTCCACCGAGGTTGACGTGCAAAGCGCAACGCGGATGCCCGCCTGTTGGCAAGTTTTGATGAGTTCGGCGATGCCCCGGCGCGGCATCAATCCGCCGTCTGAAGTCAGCGCGCTATAATGATGCGTTTTGCGTTCATGCAGCGTCGCGATCATCGCGTCAGTGACGTTTGAACGAGGTGGTTCTTCATCGCGGAAGGCGCGCAGCCTCGCCTGCCCGCCATTAATCGATAACAGCCGCCGATATGTCTCGGGGTTCCAATCCCAATCCAAACCTGCTTCCGCAAACGCCATATTAAAGGCTTGCCGCTGAAGATCAGATGTTTCGGCAATCACGCCAATCGCGCCGAAAATAACGGCTTTCAAAAGCGACATAATATATTATCCTTAAATCGGGGCTAATAGTGCAATAACTTTAGTCGCATAAGTTTGTTGCACGATTTTTTCAGCCGCGCACCGCCTCTGCCAGTCGCGCCGCGCCTTGCAACAGGAAATCATGATCCGACCCCAATATAAACAGGCTCGCGCCTTTCTCGCGCCACATGGGTACATCGCCGACGCGGCCAAGGAACATGCCCGTTGTGCGCCCTGCGGCTTTGCCAGCCGCGACGATCGTGTCCACTGCCTCTACCACAACCGCGTCATCGGGGGTTTCGGCACCGTAAGCGATGGTCAGGTCAGCACGGCCAATGAACAGCGCATCAATGCCCTCGACGCGTGCGATGGCTTCAATAGCGTCCACGCCTTCCACATCCTCAATCTGTGCAATCACAATTACGCCCTTTGCATCGGCGCGGTGTTTGGCCATGCCTTTGCTCGTGTAGCCTGCGGCTCTTGAGCTTCCCGCATAGCCACGCCCGCCACTGACATAGTGGCAGGCTTTGACAGCGGCCTGCGCTTCATCGCCGCTGCGGATGTGGGGAAGGATTACACCGTCTGCGCCGCAGTCAAGCGCGTTCAATATATACTCAGGTGCTGATGATGGCGGACGGACAAGGATGGTTTTACCACCTGCTCGTGCTGCCATAATGCACAAGTCAAGGCTCGTTCGGTCAAAGGGCGCATGTTCGGCGTCAAGCACCAGCAAGTCTAGGCTGGAAAGGCTCAGCACTTCGACGATGTGGGGGTGTGGGGTCTTCACCCATGTGCCAGCAAGAAGATCGCCCGCACGGAGCCGTTCGCGAAACCCTACCACAACCGTTTACTCGCCAGCGCCGCGCCCTCGGCAAGCGTTGCCAGTTTGGCATAGACAATTTCAGGGTCAACCACGCCAAAGCCAGCAAAGGTTGAGAAGCCACAGTCAGTGCCTGCGATTACCCGCTCTCGCCCTATGATGTTGGCGTAACGCTCGATCCGTTCTGCCACTACACGGGGATGCTCGATGAAGTTTGTTGTCGAGTCGATCACGCCGGGGATCAGGATTTTATCTTCGGGAATAATATCCGCCATTTCGACGAAATAATTCCAATCGGCCTGATGGCGCGGGTTGCTCGTTTCGAACAGCAATGCAGCGGGCTTTGCCGCCATAAGTGTTGGCAGGATCACGCCCATTTCGACGTCACAACAATGTGGCCCTTCATAATTACCCCAGCATACATGCATCCTAACGCGGTCTGCTGGCACATTGCGCAAAGCATGGTTCAGCGCTTCGACATGGCCACCGATTAGCTTCAGATATTCGGCATCGCTCTTGTCTTTATACATCATGTGCCGACCAAGGCCGAGGTCAGGACTATCGAGTTGCAGAAATAACCCAGCCGCCACTATTGCCTCATATTCAGGGCGCATTGCTTCGGCCAAAGCCTCCAGATAGGCATCCTGTGTCGCGTAATATTCATTAGGCTGGAACAGCGCGATCACGCCAGGAGAGGCTGCGTTCATGAACCCGCCGGCTGGCTTATGCACTGCCAGAGCCGCCTGCATGTGGCCCACGTCTTCTTCCAGCGGGGCCATTGATTTGACTGCAATCGGCCCGATGCATTTGGGGCGACGATATGTCGGCGTACCGCCACCTTTGGATTGGCGTTCAAGAAAGCTTGGATATTGCTCAAGATCAGCAGGCGGCGTGCGCGGGCTATCGCCGTCAAATCCGGTGATGCGATCCTTAATATAGGTTGCGTAACTGATCTTTGACATTTCGCCGTCGGATACCAGATCAACCCCGCTCGTCACTTGCCGCGCGACTGCGTCATTGACCGCTGCACCGATGACCACGTTGAACTGTTCAGCGTCTACCGCGTCCCCCCGCTCAGCCGCAAAGACAAGATCAGTGACAGCGGCAGATCGCGGCAGTGAGCCAACATGCGTTGTCATAATACGGTTGGCCATAATTATCCTTATTTCAATCGTGCAGACCTGCCGGGCAATAACTGCCCGGCAAAAAGGCGCTGTTCAGAAGGAGTATCGGGGTCTTCAATGCGCTCAACCAGCATCGTGACGGCAGCCTCAGTCATGCGGCGCACGGGCTGACGGATTGTTGTCACTTGATAGGCAAGCCATGTTGCTGGGCTGACCCCGTCAAAACCGACGATTGAGAGGTTCTCGGGAACGGCCAAGCCAAAATTGCTGCGTGCGCTGTCAATCGCGCCAATCGCCATCAGATCATTGGCACAAATCAGCGCATCCATTTTATTATCCGTCATCCGCATCAGATCACGCAGGCCTTTGTCGCCACTTTCATAGTCAAAATTGCCGCGCACCATGAGCGCCTCACGCCCCTGCGCATGGAGCCGCTTGATCGCGGACTGCGTGCGCTCTTCGCCGACATAGCTATCAGCCGGGCCGGCGATGATACCAAAGATTTGGTGGTTTGCCGCAACCAGCCCGTCAACCAGTTGGCGCTCTCCGCTGGCTGAGTCGCAGCAAATGCTGGCCACCGGGGTTGTTTCGCCAATCCGGTTGTAGAGCACAACGGGTACGCCGCGATCCTCGAACGCCTGCAACTGCTCGGGGTGAAGCCGCGCAGCAACTATTGCGCCATCAACGCGGTATCGCCAGACCTGATCAAGCACATCATCAACGTCAGATTCAGTCGCAAGACTGAACAACAGCACCCTTATGCCGTGTTCCGACAGCCTTTGAGTCAGCTCTGCCAACACTTCAGGATAATAAAGATTGGTGAGGTTCGAAATGATGATCGCAACGAGATTGGATCGCCGCGTGATCAGCCCTTGAGCAATCGCGTTGGGCTGATATCCAAGCACGCGTGCGACATCCATGATCGCAGCGCGTGTTTTAGGCGCGACTGATGCGCCGGGGCTAAACGCGCGGCTTACAGCCGATTGCGAAACCCCCGCCTGACGCGCAACATCATAAGATGTCGCGCCGCGCGTGTTTTTATCAGGCTGCTTCTTTTTTACTGGCATAGCGTCTCACCCGAATATCAGCTTGTTCTTTATGGCCTGCAAAGCCCTCGATCGCGCAAAGCCTGGAGCAATATTCGCCAATCATGACGCTTGCTTCATTGGTTAGGACGCGCTGGTAAGTGCAAGTCTTGATGAACTTGCCAACCCACAGCCCTCCCGTAA
>JAYTMV010000192.1:0-1696 GCA_043728175.1 Sphingomonadales bacterium | reverse complement strand
GATTTTGTGGCTGTAATACAGCGTGGCAGGCATCAGGTCAGGCGTTTCATCGGTGGCATAGCCGAACATGATCCCCTGATCACCAGCGCCCTCATCCTTATTGCCGCTGGCATCAACGCCCTGCGCAATATGTTCGGACTGGCCGTGCAGATTGTTCATGAAGGTCAGCGTTTTCCAGTGGAAGCCCTCTTGCTCATATCCGATTTCTTTGACCGTTCTGCGCACGGTTGCTTCAATTTCTTCCTGTGCGCCGGGTGCCCATGCGCCGTTTTCATAGACGCCTTTGCAGCGGATTTCGCCTGCAAGCACTACGAGTTGCGTGGTGGTCAACGTTTCACAGGCAATGCGCGCCTCGGGGTCTTTTGACAGGAACAGATCGACGATGGCATCCGAAATTTGATCCGAAACCTTGTCGGGATGGCCTTCCGAAACCGATTCGGAGGTGAAGAGATAATCATGGCGCATGGCGATAATCCTGTGGATATAAGGAAAGCTTTATGTGTTGTTCGCAGCGGCCTTTAGCGGCGCTTTCGCGCGAGGGCAATTCCCAATCCGAACAGCAAGGCCGCAAAGCCAAACGAGAGCATGTTGCCAAATCGCGCAAACAGCGTCGGCGGATCGCTTTTGGGCAGGTGCGCCTCGATAAATCCCGCTTTTTGATAGGGCAGGCTTTGCAGAATGCGCCCTTGCGGATCAATGATTGCAGAAATGCCCGTCGGGGTTGAGCGCACCACGCTAATCCCCTCCTCAATCGCGCGGAGCCGGGCTTGGGCGAGATGTTGCGGCGGCCCCCACGCGCCGAACCAGGCATCGTTTGAAGGGTTGAAGAGGAAATCAGGGCGGTTGGCGCGGTCAATCACTGCGCCTGAAAAAATAATCTCATAGCAAATTTGTACGCCAACCTTGCCAAAACCCGGAACGGCGATGCTGCGTGCGCCGGGGCCAGCAAGAAAATCGACTGTGCCGGGCACGAGCCGCGTCGCACCAAGTGGTTCAAGCAACCACCGCAGCGCCAAATATTCGCCGTAAGGCACCAAATGCGCCTTGTCATAACGGCCAACCAGTTTCGCCCCCGGCGTCACCGCGAATAGACTGTTGCGCGCGGCGGTGAGCAAGCCCTTCTTATCATAAATAAGCGCCATGCCCCCGGTCAGCAGCATATCACGCGGGCCGAGCAGTCCTGCGATGCGCTCCCGCGCCCACTCCTCTTCCTCAAGATAATCGGGGATCGCCGCCTCGGGCCACAGGATCAGGCGCGGCACACTGCCGGGCTTGCCAGTGAGCTTTTCAAGCTTGGCAAAATTCATGTCAGCAAAGGCTTCGATATGCTTGTCTTGCTGGCCGATATTGGGCTGGACGATGCGGAGCAGCGGCTGGTTGGACGTCCCGGTTTCAGGCAGCGCGACATAACGCATCGAATAAGCGCCGAGCACCAGAAAGATCGCGAGCACCACCGGGGCGATGGCCATTGAGAGCCATTCACCCTTGCCTTCGCGGTACCTTCCACGGATGCGCGCAAACCAGCGCGGCACCCACTGCGCCAATGTTCCCGCAATCAAAATTGTGATGCCGCTGAGGCCATAAGTGCCAATAAAGGGGGCAAAGATACGGGGCACACCGACAAGTGGCAGCCATATCACCCCCAGCGGATTCCAGGCAAAGCCCGTAAACACAGTTGCACGGAGCCATTCAGTGA
>JAYTMV010000191.1:0-8269 GCA_043728175.1 Sphingomonadales bacterium | reverse complement strand
TTGCTGCCGCGCAGTGATGAGTTGACCCTCGGCGCGACGGTCAACCGGATTGTTACAGACACAGTCGGGCTAACGCTCAACGGCCGCTATGATTATGCTGATCGCGCCTCACAATTTGGTGTTGCGTCGTTCGGCGCGGGCGGCGTGGTTGATCCGCTTGACCGCGAGGCGACCACGCGTTCGCTCCACGGCGGGCTAACGCTTGACGGGCCAATTGGTCGTTGGCAATGGTCACTTACTGGCAATGTAGATGGTATCCGCGCCAAAACATTGACTGATCGACAAAGCGGCGGACGCGATAGCGCCACCTCCACCGCGACCTCTGGCGATGCAATTTATACGCTGTCGGGGGCACTGCTTGAATTGCCTGCGGGTAAGGTTCAGGCGACACTGCGCGGTGGCTTTGATGCCCGTACCTTTGTCAGCCAGTCCGTCCGCAGTGGCATAACGCGGAGCGCGCGCTTTGGCCGTGATGAGGCCAATGTGCGCGCGAGCATCGACATTCCCCTCGCTGATAAGGCGCGCGGCGTGGCCTCTGCATTGGGCGACCTGTCGATTAACTTCAACGCAGGCTACCGCGAACTTGATGATTTCGCCGGGCTTACGGCTTACGGATTTGGGCTGAACTGGGCATTCGCAGAAAGGCTCGCACTGCTGGCGAGCATTACAACCGAGGAAGCTGCGCCCTCGATCCAGCAGCTTGGCGAGCCGCTGCTCGTAACGCCGGGAGTGCCCGTCTTTGATTTCCGCAATCAAGCCAGCGTAATCATTGACCGGATCAGCGGCGGCAACCCCGCTTTGCAGGCTGAACAGCGCCGCGACATTAAGATTGGCCTATCCTATCAAATATCACAAACACCGCTGCTCTCGCTCAGCAGCAATTTCTTCCGCAACCGCAGCAGCGGCACCGTGGCAAGCTTTCCCACGCTGACGCCCGAGCTAGAACGCGCCTTTCCAAGTCGTTTCACTCGTGATGCCAGCGGGCGCTTGCTATCAATCGACACGCGGCCGATCAATTATGATGCGACACGCAGCGATGTGCTGCGCACCGGGTTTAACTTTTTCAAGCCGTTCAAAGCGCCGCCACGGCCCGAAGGCGCGGCAGAACGTCCCGCAGGAGCGCGTCCGGGCGGAAGCCGTCCCGGCGGAACGGGTGGAGGCCCGCGTGGTGGTGGGCCTGGACGTGGCGGCGGCTTTGGCGGGGGTGGCGGCCCCGGTGGGATTCAGCTTGGGCTTTATTACACCTACCGCTTCACCGATGAAATCAGCATTCAGCGGAACCTACCCGCGCTTGATTTACTTGACGGGTCAGCGGTTGGTGGGAACGGCGGATCATCGCGCCACGCGGTCGAGCTTGAAAGTGGTGTGTTCAAAAACGGCCTTGGCCTGCGTCTGACCGGAAATTACATCAGCGGTAGCACTGTCAGGGGTAGCCTTGCACCGGGCAGCAGCGACGGAGATTTGCGCTTCTCCGATCTACTGACGCTTAATGCGCGTTTCTTCATCAATTTTGACAGCCGTAAATCGCTGATCAAGCGTGTGCCGCTGCTCAAAGGAACGCGGCTGTCGCTGCGGATCGATAATCTGACGAATACCATCCGCGATGTGCGCGATAGCAACGGCATGGTGCCATTCAGCTTTCTGCCAGGCTTCGTTGATCCGCGTGGGCGGTTTGTTGAAGTCAGCCTGCGCAAGATTTTTTAAGGGCCACACTGCGCCCGGTGGAGCAGTTTCTGATCCGCCAGCACAAGCGCCATCATCGCCGCAACCACGGGCGTGCCGCGAATGCCAACGCACGGATCATGGCGGCCTTTGGTGACGATTTCAGTCGCTTCGCCCGCACTGGTGATCGTTTCTACGGGGGTCAGAATTGAACTCGTCGGCTTGAACGCGACGCGGCACACCACAGGCTGGCCAGTTGAAATTCCGCCCGCAATCCCACCCGCATGATTGGCGAGGAAATCGGGCTTATTTGATCCGGGCCGCATCGCATCGGCATTCTGCTCACCGCGTAACCGAGCGGCGGCAAATCCATCGCCAATCTCAACGCCCTTGACCGCGTTGATGCTCATCATGGCCGCTGCCAGTTCAGCATCAAGCTTGGCATAAAGCGGTGCGCCCCATCCCGCAGGAACTCCCGATGCGACACATTCGATCACTGCGCCGAGTGATGAACCAGCCTTACGCGCTTCATCAACCAAGGCTTCCCAGCGCGCAGCCGCAACCTCATCGGGGCAGAAGAAGGGATTCTTATCAATTTGTGCGGCTTCAAAATTATCGCGGTCAATCGCGTCGCCACCAATTTCGACGACATAGGCAAGGATCGACACCTCTGGAATCGCTAGCCGCGCCACCGCACCCGCCGCAACCCGCGCAGCCGTCTCACGCGCCGAACTGCGCCCACCGCCGCGATAATCGCGAAAACCGTACTTTGCGTCATAGGCATAGTCGGCGTGGCCGGGGCGATAAGCCTTGGCAACATCACTATAATCTTTTGAGCGCTGATCGGTGTTTTCAATCATCAGCGAAATTGGCGTCCCCGTAGTTCGCCCGTCAAATACGCCGGAGAGGATGCGCACGGCATCCGCCTCCTGCCGCTGCGTCGTAAAGCGTGAGGTGCCGGGGCGGCGCTTATCGAGGAATGGCTGAATATCGGCTTCCGAAAGTGGCAGCCCCGGCGGGCATCCATCCACAATCGCGCCAAGCGCTGGCCCGTGGCTTTCACCCCATGTCGTGAAGCGGAAGATATGGCCGAAGCTGTTGTAACTCATGTCTGCGGTATCGCTTCCAAAAATTCAATCCTGTTACCGAAAGGGTCAGCCGAAAAAAAACGGACTCGGCCATCCACAGGCACATCATTTAATGTTGCATAACCCGCTGCCTCAAGGCGCGCGCGCAGTTCGATCAAATTACCCGTTTGCAATGCGATATGCGCTTTTTTTGCAGGGCGGAAATCAGCCTCGACGCCCAAATGAATTTGATGCGCCCCCGCCGCAAACCAGCATCCTCCGCGCCCTGCCATATCTGCGGGCTTGGGAAGCTCTACAAGCCCTAGAAGCTCTCCGAAAAAACTGCGCGCCTGCGCCTCACCGCCGATCGGCATCGCAATTTGAACATGGTCGATCGCCAAGGCTACGCTCACGACAATGCTATATCCGGCGCATCCTCGGCCTTCATCCCGATCACATGATAGCCTGCGTCAACATGGTGGGTTTCGCCCGTCACGCCGCTTGAAAGATCACTGAGCAGATACAGCCCTGCCCCGCCGACATCCTCAATCGTGACGTTGCGTTTTAGTGGGCTGTTGAGCTCATTCCATTTCATAATGTAGCGGAAATCGCCAATCCCACTCGCCGCAAGCGTTTTGATTGGCCCGGCGGAAATTGCATTTACGCGGATGTTATTGCGTCCAAGATCAACCGCCAGATATTTGACGCTCGTTTCAAGCGCGGCCTTTGCCACGCCCATCACATTGTAATGCGGGATGACTTTTTCCGCACCGTAATAGCTGAGTGTGAGGAGCGCACCACCGTTTGGCATCATCGCGCTCGCCCGCTGCGCCACAGCAACGAAGCTGTACACACTGATGTTCATTGTCATCTGAAAATTTTCGAGGCTGGTATCAACATAGCCACCGCGCAGCTCATTCTTGTCTGAAAAGCCAATCGCGTGGACAACGAAATCAATCGTCGGCCAGCGGCTGCCAAGCGTCGCAAATGCTGCGTCAAGCGCGGCCATATCGCTCACATCGCAGTCGATCAGGAAATCACTGCCCAACTGCTCAGCAAGTGGGCGCACCCGTTTGCCAAGTGCATCGCCTTGATAGCTGAACGCCAATTCGGCGCCTTCGGCGTGCAATTTCTGCGCGATACCCCACGCGAGAGAGCGATCATTGGCAAGCCCCATGATCAGCCCGCGTTTGCCCTTCATGTATCCCGCCACGTTTCCTCCATCATGTTGCCGCGCCCATTGTGCCCTTTAACCCGGTTTCTCCTGTGTCCGCCAGTGCCGCGTTCAGATGCGCGCCAATCACAAGGCCGTAGCCCACCAACCAAAAGAACAGGAGCGCAATCATCACCCCTGCCAACCCGCCATAAGTCAGCGCATAACCGCCAAGTGCTTCAATCGCGCGCGGCAGCAAGGTGAGTGCACCGTACCACCACGCGGTTGCAAAAGCAGCACCCGGCCATTTGGGATAGGTACGGGCCCGGTACCGCGTCGGTGTGAGTATCCACAGCATCATAAAAATTGCGACAAATGTCACAGCGACTGGAATGAAACGCGTCGAACCGAGCCAATTCGTTGCCTGATTAGCAGCGGGCACGAATCGTACAACAATCTCCTCTCCCGCCGTTAGCAGGATTTGAGCCGAAAATGCGGTCATCATCAGCGCCACAGACGCAAACACAATCGCAACCGCGATCAGGCGATTTTGCCAAAAGGGTCGCGTATAATCGGTTCCATAAGCGCGGCGCAGGATTTCACGGATTGTTTCGATAAAACTGCTGACCGTCCATAACCCGACAAGCCCGCCAAACCAGAGAAAAGGCCCGGTTCGTGCGGTCAAGACCTCGCGTGCCGTCGCCTCAATCAGCGTCGCAACGCTTGGCGGCAATGTCACCAGCAGCGCAGATATTGCTGCAATATTTTCCTCGGTCTTGCCGATCAATTGCGTGATCGCGGCAATCACGATGAAAAAGGGAAAGAGCGTTAGCAATGTCAGATAGGCGAGATTTCCTGCATGGATGAACCCGTCATTATAAATGCCGACAAAAGTACGCCGCGCCACCTCAAATACCGATGAACCCGGCCCGATGTAATATCGCCAGCCTTTAACGGGTAGCGCAATGTGGGGATGCTTGCGCCGTTCCTCAGGCGATTCAGGGGAAATATCACGCACGCCACTACCTTTTGTCAGACGCCGATATCGGCCCTTAGATTCCGGTTGTCAGCCCAATTTTGGACGAACTGATCAAGCGCAGCATTCTCTGCCGGAAGGTCAACCATCAATGTGACAAGTTGATCCCCACGCATACCCGATTTGCTCATAAATCCTTTGCCTTTGAGCCGCAGCACCTTCCCCGATGTTGCGCCCTTGGGAATGCCGAGCATTACCGCGCCGTCAACCGTCGGCACCTTGACCTTGCCGCCAAGCACCGCCTCAACCAGTGTGATTGGCAGATCAAGCCGGACATTATCCCCGTCGCGGATGAAAAAACGGTGCGTGCCAATCTCAATCGTGACGATCGCATCGCCGGCACCGCCTGCGCCCTGTTGCCCTTTGCCTGCAAGCCGCACCTGTGTTCCGTTCTCAACGCCTGCCGGGATTTTGAGATCAATCGTTTTGCCGTCCTGAAGCGTGATCCGCTGCGGCGTCGCAGCGGCGGCATCAACAAAAGGCACCGCTAATCGGTAATTGACATTGCCTCCGCGCGCAGGAGGGGCGGAACGGCGGCCAAAGAGTCCTTCAAAAATATCGCCGAGATCGCCGTCAACAGCACCTGCAAAGCCACCGCCAGGCGACCCTCGAAAACCACCGCCGCCGCCGCTCCCCCGTGCGCCTGCAAAGGGATTGGCAGGATTGCCGTCTCCGTCAATCTCACCGCGATCAAAGCGCGCGCGTTTCTCTTTGTCGCCCAGCAAGTCATAGGCCGCTGTTACGCCCGCAAAGCGCGCTGCCGCCTTGGGATTATTGGGGTTGGTATCGGGGTGAAGCTCCTTGGCGAGCTTGCGATACGCCTTTTTGATATCTGCGTCGCTTGCCCCGCGCGCTACGCCAAGCGTTGAATAAGGATCTGCCATAATCTCTAGCTAGTGATTGGTAGCGCGGACGGCAACCGTATCATCATAGTTTGCTAATCTGCTGATGATGGCGGATCACTTCGTCGATAATGAAGCGCAGGAATTTCTCAGTGAAATCGGGATCAAGATTGGCCTGTTGGGCAAGCCCGCGCAAACGCTCCACCTGCCGTTCCTCGCGCCCCGGATCAGCGGGGGGAAGGCCAACCTCGGCCTTATAGCGCCCAACCGCCTGCGTCGTTTTGAAGCGCTCGGCAAGCATGAACACAAGTGCGGCATCAATATTATCAATCGTCTGGCGATATTCGTTCAAACGGTCATCAGTCATTGGCGGCTCCACAGCATTACCTTGCTATGGCGCAACATGTCCGTGATGCAAGCCTTATGGCCGCAAATGCACTTGCGTTTAGGGGCGCTGACCGCCAATGCGAAAATTGATATGATAGCAACTCTCCACCGCATCGGCGCTGAAAAAACGCCATCGCTTGATCCAATCATGACGTTGGTTGCCGCCGACATGAATCAGGTTAACAGCGTCATACTTGACCGGATGCAGTCCGAAATTCCGCTGATCCCTGAACTTGCAGGGCATTTGATCGCTGGCCGGGGAAAGCGGATGCGACCGATGCTGACGCTCGCCACGGCCAAGCTGCTCGATTATCCGGGAACACGGCAGTTTAAGCTCGCTGCATCAGTGGAATTTATCCACACCGCAACCTTGCTACATGACGATGTGGTTGACGGATCAGACATGCGGCGCGGCAAGCGCACGGCAAACCTTATCTGGGGTAATCCGGCGAGCGTTCTGGTCGGCGATTTCCTGTTCAGCCGCGCATTTGAATTGATGGTTGAGGATGGCAGCCTCAAAGTCCTCAAAATCCTGAGCCATGCCAGCGCGGTGATCGCCGAGGGCGAGGTTAATCAGCTTACAGCACAGCGCCAGATTACGACAGGTGAGGATAAATATCTTGCCATCATCGGGGCCAAGACTGCGGCACTCTTTGCCGCTGCTTGCAAAATTTCAGCAGTTATTGCCGAGCGTGATCAGGCAGTGGAGGATGCGCTTGATAGCTATGGTCGCAACTTGGGAATCGCGTTCCAGCTTGTCGATGATGCGATTGATTATGCGTCGGACACTGAAACAATGGGTAAGGGCGTTGGCGATGATTTCCGCGATGGCAAGGTGACGCTGCCTGTCATCCTCGCCCATGCACGCGGCTCCGATGCTGATAAGCTATTCTGGCGCGAGGCGATGGAGGGTAGGCGAGTTTCGGATGAAGACCTGACCCACGCAACCCGTTTGCTCGGGGAAACAGCAGCGATTGACGACACAATGATGCGCGCGCGCCATTACGGTCAGCGGGCGATTGATGCGCTCGGCCCCTTTGCCAGCAGTGCCGCCAAATCAGCACTTGTCGAAACGGTGGAGTTTGCCATCGCGCGGGCGTATTGATTGGCAGTGCTGCCAATCAACGCCGTTCTCGACCAACTACTGGGGCAGTTGCGCACTTGCTCGAACGCCGTCCTGATTGCCCCGCCAGGTGCGGGTAAAACCACCGCTGTTGCCCCTGCCCTTTTGACTGAGCCTTGGATCGCAGGCGGCCAAATCCTGCTGCTCTCGCCGCGCCGCCTTGCCGCGCGCGCCGCCGCCGAACGCATGGCTGAGCTTGCTGGAGAGTCTGTTGGCAAAAGCATCGGCTATGCCACGCGAATGGACTCTAAACAGTCCGCCGCAACGCGGATTCTCGTCCTAACTGAGGGTATCTTTCGCAACCGGATACAGGCTGATCCCGAACTTCCCGGCATCGCGGCGGTGCTGTTTGACGAAGTCCATGAGCGCAGCCTTGATAGTGATTTCGGCCTTGCGCTCGCGCTTGATGCGCAAGCGGCGCTGCGCCCCGATCTGCGGCTGATCGCGATGTCCGCAACGCTCGACGGCGCGCGCTTTGCCGACATGATGGGCGCGAATGTGATTGAGAGTGAGGGGCGATCCTATCCGCTGACGCTGCGCCACATCGGCAGGCGGGCCGAAGCGCGGATAGAGGATGAAATGGCAGCCGCGATCCTGCGTGCGCTTGATGAGGAGGACGGCGGCTGCCTCGCTTTCCTCCCCGGCGTTGCGGAGATTGAACGCACTGCCGAGCGGCTGACGGCGCTGCCCGCCGATGTGTGTCTCCACCGCCTCCACGGTTCGCTTGATCCGGCTGAACAGCGCGCGGCGATTGCGGCGGCACTGGCTGGCAAACGCAAGCTGATCCTCGCGACCTCAATTGCCGAAACCAGCCTGACGCTTGACGGGGTGCGGATCGTGATCGACTCAGGGCTGGCAAGACGTCCACGTTATGACCGCGCGGCTGGAATGACCCGCCTCGTCACCGAACGCGCGAGCCAAGCCGCCGTGACGCAGCGCAGCGGCCGCGCTGCACGGCAATCCCCCGGCGTGGCGTATCGCCTGTGGGAGGAGGCTGCG
>JAYTMV010000190.1:0-1624 GCA_043728175.1 Sphingomonadales bacterium | reverse complement strand
TGGCGGAGCGGCAGGGATTCGAACCCTGGATGAGCTTTTGACCCATACTCACTTTCCAGGCGAGCGCCTTCGACCACTCGGCCACCGCTCCGCATTGCTCTGGAAGCGTAGCGCCCTATCGCGTGTGGGTGACTTTCGCAAGCGGGCAGACTGTGGCAGTGTACCCGGATGAAGACTTTGCTCATTCCGTTCGTCGCGCTCGCATCGTTTGGTGCCGCACCTGCCCCCAAGCCCGCTTTGGCGCCGTCAGAGATTGTGGCGGCGGCCCCCGCCTCCGATTGGATCGCGATTGCGCCGTCCGATTTACTCGTGATGACGCTCGCCGATGGTAAGCAGGCGGTGATTCAGCTTATGCCGCCGCCGTTTAGCCAAGGGTGGATCGGCAATATCCGCAAGCTCGCCGCCGCGCGCTGGTGGGACGGGCTGAGCATCAACCGGGTGCAGGATAATTATGTCGTCCAATGGGGCGATGCGAGCGAGAAGAAGGCGTTGCCGGATGGTTTGGTGAGCGTGGGGGAGGGGGAGTATTCGGTTCGGCAAGGAACGTCTGGGTATCAACAACTGCAAAAAGAGACCGCGAAGAGTTTCGTCTCCCGCCTTCCTGCCGATCATAAGCGGGCTCTGCTTGATGGCAACGGTGATGTAGTCCAATCGCAACTGGATGGCTTTCCCGAAGGCTATTTAAGTGCGCAGGACAATTATTCTAGGGGTGCTGGTTTTTTCTTCGGCTGGCCTCTCGGCTCCGACTCTGGTGCGGTCTGGCCTATCCACTGCTACGCCATGGTCGGCGTGGGCCGCAATCTATCCCCCGATACCGGATCAGGAGCGGAACTTTACACCGTCATCGGTCATGCGCCGCGCCATCTTGATCGCAACATCGCCGTCGTTGGCCGGATGATCAGCGGGATCGAAAATCTCTCCAGCCTGCCACGCGGCACGGGTGCGCTTGGCTTTTATGAAAAGCCAGAGGAACGGTTAACGATCATTTCAATCCGCTTGGCTAGCGAGTTGCCCGCTGCTGATCAGCCGCGTTTTGAATATCTTTCAACTGAATCGGGAAGCTTTGCCGCTTACGCCGATGCGCGCGCCAATCGCCGTGATGCGTTTTTCAACGTGCCAGCGGGCGGCGCCGATATCTGCAATATTCCGGTGCCTGTGCGCAAGAAACCTTAGCGCGCGATCTGGCGGAGCGCCTTTTTGAGCAGCGCCTCATCATGATCGACCGCGCCAATCACCGCGACATGATCACCATCGATCCGCCGCGCGAACAGCATGATAAATTCTTCGTTGCCCGGCATTTCGACAATGCCCTTGGGCGCAATCTGGCGTGCCTTATCGAGCAGCAAATTGGCCTTGGCGGCTTTTGGTTCGGGGCGCCGCGCGGCGCGTTCGCTGGTGATAATCGCTTTGAGGCCGCCAGCAGTGCGGTTGAGCAGGGGGAGGACTTCGCCCTTTGTTAAGCCTGTGCGCTTTGCATGACCAAGCACGAGCGCATATTCGGCGAGGCGCGTTTTATCATGATCGGTCCCGAAAACGAGCTTGACGATGGGCGTCATCGGCGCGCGTTCCTGCACCGCGATCCCGCTATCGGCGAGCAATTCGGCATAGTCATCAGCGTTGGTTT
>JAYTMV010000189.1:0-5478 GCA_043728175.1 Sphingomonadales bacterium | reverse complement strand
ATTCGCTACATGACAAGCCATCCCGGCGACATGACCGAACGCCTGATCGCGGCGCACGGCGATGTCGAAACACTCATGCCCTTCCTTCATTTGCCAGTGCAATCGGGCAGCGACCGCATCCTCAAGGCAATGAACCGCAGCCATAACGCGGCGCATTACCTGAGCATCATCGAACGCGTGCGCAAGGTACGACCCGATATCGCAGTGTCAGGTGACTTTATCGTTGGCTTCCCCGGCGAGAGCGAAGCTGACTTTGTGGCAACGCTTTCACTGGTTGAACAGGTTGGCCATGCCTCGGCCTATAGCTTCAAATATTCGCCGCGCCCCGGCACGCCTGCGGCCAAAATGGCAGATCAAATTGCGCCCGAAGTGATGGATGAAAGGCTCCAGCGGTTGCAAGCACTGATCAATACGCAACAAGCCGCGTTCAACGCCGCGAGCGTTGGCCGACGCACCGACATTCTCTTGGAACGCAAGGGCAAGCTGGCGGGGCAGTTGATTGGCAAGTCGCCTTGGCTGCAATCAGTACATCTGATTTCCCCTGATGCAAATATTGGTGATATGGTTAGTGTTGAACTAGTGTCAGCAGGGCCAAACAGCCTTGAAGGCGCAGTCATTCAGAAGGAGCGTTATGCCGCGTAAACCCGTACCCGCCCGCGTTGGTGAACCTGCCCGACTAGAGGTGATTTTTGATAAGCCACAATTGCTTGGGCGCTTATTTGGTGAATTTGATCAAAATCTTGTCGCGATCGAAAATCGCTTTGGCGTCTATGTCGCGGCGCGCGGCAATAAACTCCAGATTGAGGGTGAGGCCGAAGCAATTGGCCGCGCGCGTGATGTGCTAACCGGGCTCTACAACCGCTTGGTTCAAGGGCAGGATATCGACTCAGGCGCAGTCTCCGCGTTGATCAGCATGGCGTTTGAGCCAACGCTTGAAGGCATCATCAAGCACGAACATGCAGCGCCGCCGATCATGATTCGCACGCGCAAGAAAACCATCGTGCCGCGCTCTGCAATGCAAATCCGCTATATGGAGGCACTCGCCAGCCATGATATTATCTTTGCGCTTGGGCCCGCCGGGACAGGCAAAACCTATCTCGCGGTGGCACAAGCCGTGGCACAGCTCATCACGGGCAGCGTTGATCGGCTGATCCTCTCACGCCCTGCGGTTGAGGCGGGCGAACGGCTTGGTTTCCTCCCCGGCGATATGAAAGAGAAAGTCGATCCCTATCTCCGCCCGCTTTACGATGCGCTGTATGATTGCCTGCCCGCCGAACAAGTAGAGCGGCGGATCGCCAGCGGAGAGATTGAAATTGCTCCTATCGCGTTCATGCGCGGGCGTACACTGGCTGATGCATTCGTGATTCTTGATGAAGCGCAGAATACGACGCCTGCACAGATGAAGATGTTCCTCACCCGCTTTGGCCAGAACAGCCGGATGGTGGTCTGCGGAGATCCCAAACAAACCGATTTGCCCGATCACACCAAGTCAGGACTGGCTGATGCGGTATCTAAGCTTGAAGGCATTGAAGGCATGGCAATGGTGCGCTTCGGCGTTGGTGACGTTGTTCGTCACCCCATCGTCGGGCGGATTGTTGAGGCGTATGAAGGTGGCGACGCGGGGTAACGCGCCGCCATCATCACATTATTTTGCGGCTGTCCAAACAAAGCCTTGGCAGAAAAAGGCTATGCAGCCCTTCACAGTCATGGTGCCGTTAGGGTTCATATAAACTTTGGATTTATAGGTTTTTCCCTTTTTGGGATCATAAATATTGCCTTCCCACTGCTTGCCGCCGTCCTTGAGCGCGAGCAGAATTGGCAAGCCAAGCAAAGGGCGATTGCGCATGGCCGGGTTAGGGTTGTTGCGGTCAAACGGCGGGCCTTGAACCGGCGTCATGAATTTACTGATCTTGCCGCACATATTGGTGCCGCAAGGTGCGATTTCGATGATGCTGTCTTTTTCGGCGGTCACCCATTTACCCGCAATCGGCGCTGCGGCCATCGCTTGGGACGTCGCAAGTAATGCTGCTGCGCCGAGCAGGAGGATCGAAATTTTGGTCATATACGCCCTTTCTTGGAATCTCGTTTCGGTTGTGCCATCATATACGGTATGAAAATAGCCATTGCTTCATTAACCTGCGCTTTCGCCGCAATTTTTCCTGCTTATGCCGGAACCCTCCGCGTCGAACCTGGCGCAAATGCGCAGGAACGGCTGCAAACCGCACTGCTTGATGCCAAGCCGGGTGACACCGTCGAAATCGGCGCGGGCCGATTTGAACTGACTGACGGGCTATCACTTGATATCTCGGGCGTCACCGTTCGCGGGATGGGCACGGATAAAAGCGTGCTCAGCTTCAAAGGGCAAAAGAGCGCAGGCGAAGGCTTGCTCGTTACCTCAAATGATGTCGTCCTGCGCGATTTTGCAGTAGAGGATACACGCGGCGATGCGCTCAAATCAAAGGGGTCTAGCCGCATCACTTTCTTTAATTTGCGCGTTGAATGGACGGGCGGGCCAAAGGCCACCAACGGCGCTTACGGCGTCTATCCGGTCAGCTCAACCGACGTCCTGATTGATAATGTCCGCGTGTCGGGCGCATCGGATGCTGGCATTTACGTCGGCCAATCGAAAAATATCATCGTCCGCAATTCGCTTGCGACGCGCAACGTGGCGGGGATCGAGATTGAAAACAGTTTTAATGCTGACGTGTATTCAAACGTGTCGATGCACAACACCGGCGGCATTCTCGTATTCGATCTACCTAACTTGCCGCAAAAAGGCGGCAACAGCATCCGCATCTTCTCGAACCGCGTGACGAAGAATGACACGCCCAATTTCGCGCCTCCCGGCAATGTTGTTAGCCAAGTTCCCGTTGGCACTGGCGTGATGGTGATGGCGAACAGCAATGTTCATGTGTTCAACAATTTACTCGGCGATAATGCCACGGCGAATGTCTTCGTCGTTGCCTATAAGCAGAAATTTGATGATCCCGGCTATAGCCCGCTCGTCAAAAATATTGTTATCCGCGACAATGAGCACGGCCGCGCAGGCTGGGCGCCCGGCTTTGTTGGCGGTAAGGAACTGGCTGCCGCAATGGGCGGCGCACTTGCACCAATTTTCTGGGACGGCGTGGGCGGCGCGGCGGCGGGGGTGCATGTGAGTGATAAAGTCGCGGTGCTCACGCTTGGGCTGGATGAGCCGCTGACCCCGCTTGCCGAAATGCAGCCGGGGCCGATTGACCTCAGCAAAACGCCAGTGGTCGCAATGCCCGCAGCGGTAGTGCTGCCTGCCTCAATGGAGGCTGCGCTCAAGTGAAAGCGTTCGTCAGCGCGACTTTGCTTGCGTGTCTGAGTATCGGCGCGAGTGAAGCGCCGCCCGTTAATGATGCGCTGATCCTCGGCGATACGTTGCCGCCCAATCTGTCCGACTTTGGCTTGCTAATGGGCCAGCAGGGACTCATTCCGGCGTCGGGCGTAAAACCTTACAAGCTCTCCACCCCGCTCTTCTCCGACTATGCCGAAAAATACCGCTATGCCTATGTGCCTGAGGGCAAACGCATCGCTTATCGCGCCGACGGAGTGATCGCGTTTCCTGTCGGCAGTGTGTTGATCAAAAGCTTCGGCTATCCAGCCGACCTGCGTAAGCCTACCGAAAACGTGCGCATCCTTGAAACCCGACTGCTGATCCACCGCGTGAGCGGCTGGGTCGCCCTGCCCTATGTCTGGAACGCTGACGGCAGCGACGCCATGCTCAAACGCGCAGGTACACGTATTGACGTGCGCTGGACGCATCTTGACGGGCAGATGAAAAACATCAGTTACTCCGTGCCCAACGTCAATCAGTGCAAGGGCTGCCACAGCCTTGACGGCGCGATGATGCCAATTGGCCCAAAGGCGCGCAACCTTGACGAAGGTTTCTTGCGCACCGCCGCTATCGACGGCCTGCCGACAAAAATCGACCCTATCCCGGTCTGGAATGATCCGGCATCGGGGAGCGTTGACGCGCGCGCGCGCGCCTACCTCGATATCAATTGCGCACACTGCCACAACCCGCGCGGGCCAGCGAGCAATTCAGGACTGTTCCTCAATTGGGAACAGACTGACCGCGTCGCGCTTGGCATTGGCAAACGCCCGGTCGCGGCGGGAAGCGGCGCGGGGCAATTCTCATTCGACATCGCCGCTGGCCACCCTGAAAGCTCAATCATGCTTTACCGTCTGGCGAGCATCGAACCCGGCGTCGCGATGCCCGAACTTGGCCGCGCAACCGCACACGAAGAGGGGCTGGCTCTGCTAGCTGAGTGGATCAAAGCGATGCCAGCGGAGGATGTGAAGTGACGATTAGGCTTTATGATTTCTACCGTTCCTCGGCCTGTTACCGCGTCCGTATTGCGCTCAATCTCAAAGGTTTGGCGTATGAGGCGGTTGACACCAGCCTAGTCGACGGCGCGCACAACACGCCAGAATATATGGCCAAAAATCCGCAAGGGTTTGTGCCGATGCTTGAGGTTGACGGACTGCGCATCACGCAGAGTCTTGCGATCATCGAATGGCTTGATAGTTATGCCTCCGAACCGCGCTTTGTCCCCACTGATCCCGGCGCGCGCGCACGGCAAATGGCGCTGGCGCTGACGATTGCTTGCGACATTCACCCGCTTAACAATCTGCGTGTCCTCAAATATCTCGGCAGCCAACTCAGCGTGGAAGAAGCTGCGCGCGATGATTGGTATCGTCACTGGGTGATCGCTGGTTTTGATGCGCTTGAGGCGATGGCCGATCCATCGTCGCCTTTCCTTGGCGGCGATGCGCCGGGGATCGCCGACATCTGCCTCGTCCCGCAAATGTTCAACGCGCGCCGCTTTGCGACCCCGCTTGAGGCCTATCCCAATCTTGTGCGGATTGATGCGGCTTGTAGTGCGCTGAGTGCTTTTGCCCGCGCGCATCCCGATGCGGTAAAGGCTTGAATATGGCGAACCCAGCCGCACTCATCATTGGCGCAGGCGATGCCACGGGCGGTGCCATATCGCGCGCCTTTGCCCGCGATGGTCTTACCGCCTGCGTCAATCGCAGGCCGCGTAACGCCGAGCAATTGGAAGCGCTTGCCGCCGCAATTCGCGATGAGGGCCATAGCGCACACGCCTTCCCCGCCGATGCCCGCGATGAGGCGGCGATGGTGGAACTGGTGGACACAGTCGAGCGCGATATCGGGCCGATTGAGGTCGCCGTCTTCAACGTCGGCGCAAACGTCCGCTTCGCAGTCACCGATACAAGTGCGCAGGTGTACCGCAAGGTTTGGGAAATGGCCTGCTTTGCCGGGTTCCTGATGGCGCGCGAGGTCGGCAAGGCGATGGCAGCCCGGGGGCGCGGCACGATCATCTTTACCGGGGCGACCGCATCGCTGCGCGGTGGCGCTGGCTTTTCGGCGTTCTCCGGGGCCAAAGCCGCCCTGCGAATGCTCGCGCAGAGCATGGCGCGTGAGCTTGG
>JAYTMV010000188.1:0-6052 GCA_043728175.1 Sphingomonadales bacterium | reverse complement strand
AGGCGGAGCTGGCCCGATAAGGGGTGGGCGTGCCGAGGAAGCGCCTCAATTGTTCACGGCCCTGCGCTTGCGCCGTCGCACGCTGTGCTGCATCAAGCGACTGCGCTCGACCGACCGACGCCATCATTGCGGTTAAATCAGCAAGCTGCTGCGATTGGAGCGCAAGCAATTGATTGCCTGCTTGGGCAGCCTGAAGCGCCCCGCTTGAAGATTGGCTCGCACTCACCAGCGCATTGACCGAAGTTCGTGCGCCCTCGATATTACCAACGACGCCGGCTTGTATTTTCAAAGCATCTTCAAATGCGCCGATACTGGTTTTCCAGCGGCCTTCTGCGCCTGTGACAAGCGTTTTTTGCGAAGCGGTCAGATCGATATTTTTATACTGGGCGGCAAACTGCGCTTCGATTGCCTTGACGTTATAGGCCATGCGCTGCGCTTGGGCTAAAAGCTGCTGCGTCTGGCGGATCTGCGCTTGGAGTGGTGCCAATATTGTGAGCGGTAATTTGGTGAGATTCTTGGCTTGATTGATAAGTGACGTCGCCTGGTTTTGAAGCGATTTGATCTGATTGTTAATCTGCTCAAGCGAACGAGCTGCTGTAATAACGCTCTGCGCATAATTGCTTGGGTCAAAGACAATGATAGCAACGGCTGGCTGAGTCGCTGTGAGGGATAGGATAAACGCAGCGCAGCTGCTGACTAAGGTGCGACGAAAACGTGAAATCATCATGATACTTGCTCCTCGGTATTGGGGGAAAGATTGGGTAAATTGCCAAGCATATCGGCAGCCCAAGCGAGCCCTCGCTGGCGCAACCAAGCGCCTGCAAAACGCTCAGCACCCTGTTCAGCAACAAGGGCCGCAATGCGCAATTGGTCTGATTTTGACGAGGTTGCCGTAAAGGCGAGCGCGATTTCGCCAAGGCCAAGCTCGAACAGCCGATTACCCGCTGCACTCTGGCAGTAATAATCGCGCTTGGACGTCGCACTTGCGACAATCTCAATCTGGCGGTCACTCAGGCCAAAGCGGCGGTAGATGCTCATGATCTGCGGTTCGCTCGCGCGCTCATTGGGCAGGAATATCCGTGTCGGGCAGCTTTCGATAATCGCAGGCGCGATTGGACTTGTTTCAATGTCAGCAAGGCTTTGCGTTGCAAAGATGACGCTGGCGTTTTTCTTGCGCAGCGTTTTGAGCCACTCGCGTAGTTGGCTTGCAAAGGCGGGGCTATCAAGTACGAGCCAGCCTTCATCAATGATAATCAAGGTCGGTGATCCGTCAAGCCGCGCTTCGATCCGGTGAAAGAGATAAGAGAGCACGGCAGGCGCTGCGCCTGAGCCAGTCAACCCTTCAGTCTCAAACGCTTGAATGCGTGCTTGCCCGAGCCGCTCACTCTCGCCGTCGAGCAATTGGCCGTAAGTACCGCCAATACAGTAAGGGCCAAGTGCTTGTTTAAGTGCGCTTGATTGAAGCAATACCGCAAGGCCTGTGAGCGTGCGTTCTTCGATTGGGGCACTGGCAAGCGAGGTCAGTGCTGACCAGAGATGGTCTTTGACCTGCGGATCAACCGCAACGCCCTCACTGATTAAAATCGCAGTAATCCATAGTGCTGCCCAACTGCGCTCGCTTGGCTGTTCAATGCGCGCCAGCGGTTGCAGTAATATCGGCGAGGATCCGCTCGCATCATCGCCAGCGTAGAGGCTGCCACCCAAATCTTGCCAGTCACCTCCCATTGCAATCGCAGCAGCACGGATTGACCCACCGAAGTCGAAGGCAAACACCTGCGCGGCGGAGTAGCGGCGGAACTGCATCGCGATCAACGCAAGCAACACTGATTTGCCAGCCCCGGTTGGCCCGACAATTAGTGTATGTCCAACGTCGCCAACATGGAGCGAAAATCGAAACGGCGTTGACCCTTGCGTCTTGGCATAGAATAGCGGTGGTGCTGCGAAATGTGTGTCAGCTTCGGATCCTGCCCAAATCGCTGACAAGGGGATCATGTGGGCCAAATTAAGCGTTGAAATCGGCGGCTGACGAACGTTGGCGTAAACATGGCCCGGCAAGCTTCCAAGCCACGCCTCAACCCCGTTCATGCCTTCGCTAATCACGGTAAAATCGCGGCCTTGAATGATTTTTTCAACAAGGCGAAGTTTTTCAGCCGCGATGTTGGGATCGTCGTCCCACACCGTAACCGTCGCTGTAACATAGGCTTGACCTTGGATATCAGAGCCTAACGCCTGCAAGGCCAGATCAGCGTCCGCCGCCTTGTTCGACGCATCGCTATCAAGCATAACCGAGGCTTCATTAGTCATCACTTCTTTTAAGATGCCCGCAACTGACTTGCGCTTGGCAAACCACTGGCGCCTGATTTTGCTGAGCAATTTGGTCGCGTCGCTTTTATCAAGCATGATCGCACGCGTTGACCAGCGGTAGGCGAAGGCCAGTCGGTTCATTTCGTCAAGAATGCCGGGGTGCGTTTCACTGGGAAAACCGATCACAGTGAGCGTGCGCAGATGTTTATCCCCGAGCCGAGGCTCAAGTCCGCCTGTCAGGGATTCGTCAGCAAGCAGCGCGTCCAAATAGATCGGCGTTTCTGGAACGCGGACACGCTGGGCTTTGGTTGAGACGGTGCTGTGAAGATAGGTGAGCGTGTCAGCATCATTTAGCCACGCCACTTCGGGCACAAAGCCTTCGATCAGCTGGAGCAATCGGTCAGTACGGTCAACAAAGCTTGCAACCTGTGCATTTGCATCAACCCCGCTTTGGGCACGGCCCTCATACAGCCAATTTTCAGCGCGCGTTGCGTCCTCGGCAGGCGGTAGCCAGAGGAGTGTTAGGAAATACGCACTTTCATAATGTGCGCCTTCCTCGGCAAATTGCTCTGCGCGCTCAAGATCAACAAGCGCTGAAGCCGCATCGGGGAACTGGCTCTTGGGATAATCCTGCGCTGCACGTCTGACCGCTTCGACAAAGATCGCCCAACCAGACCCCAAACGCCTAAGCGCGTTATTCAATCGCGCCGTCGTTGCAACCAGCTCAGAGGGTGTAGCTGAGTCGAGATCAGGCCCGCGAAAACGCGCAGTGCGCTGAAATGATCCATCTTTATTGAGGATTACGCCCTCGCCGATAAGCGCCGCCCACGGGAGAAAATCAGCAAGCCCTGCGGTTCGGTTGCGGTATTCGCGTAAGTTTAGCATGGGCTGATCCTTCAAACGCGCATAAAGCTTGGAAAACGTAAGTGACGCCGTGCGACCTCGACAAATTGGGGGTCGCGCTTAGCCGCCCAGACCCCGAGCAAATGGCCAACTGCCCAGACTACGAGACCAACCATCCAAAGCCGCAAGCCAAGGCCGATGGCACCTGCAAGCGTACCGCTTGCTATTGCGAGGCCTCGCGGTGCGCCGCCGAGCAGGATGTGCTCAGTGAGCGCACGGTGAACCGGAACGTAAAATCCCTGCGCTATGTTTGCTTGGTTGTCGCCGCTCATGCGACAAACTCCGCGCCACTGATCAGCGCGCCGCCGCCAAACGAGAAGAACGATAGGAAGAATGAGCTGGCTGCAAACGCCACTGAAAGCCCAAAGACAATTTGGATCATCTTTTTACCGCCGCCGTTCGTGTCGCCAAACGCCAGCGTGAGGCCAGTTGCAGTAATGATGATCACAGAAATGACTTTGGCGACTGGTCCTTGGATCGACTCAACGATTGATTGGAGTGGGCCTTCCCACGGCATCGACGACCCTGCCGCATAAGCCGGGGTGGCGAGCATCACCGCGACGAACCCCGATAGACAGAGTGCGCCAATGCGAGAGCGTAGGCGGGTAATATGATTGATCATTGAGCTTCTCCTATTGAAAATGTCGGTGTGTCTGGATTGATGGCTGTGAGCTGGTAATCACCGTTCGCGCCAAGCCCTTCGACGCGCGCGAGTTCGCCCAAACGGCGGCCAGTGCCGTCACGCACCAAGACCGCGATGATGTTGATCGTTTCAGCAATGAGCGCGCGCGGGACGGTGACGACCGCCTCTTGGATAAGCTGCTCCATCCGCCGCAGCGTGCCCATCGCTGAGCCTGCATGAATTGTCCCCACGCCGCCGGGGTGCCCAGTCCCCCACGCTTTCAAAAGGTCAAGCGCCTCAGCCCCGCGTACCTCGCCGATGGGAATACGGTCAGGGCGCAAGCGCAGCGCTGAGCGGACAAGATCAGCAAGCGTTGCAACCCCGTCTTTGGTGCGCAGCGCTACCAGATTGGGTGAGGCGCATTGGAGTTCGCGCGTGTCTTCAATCAAGACAATCCGGTCGCTGGTTTTGGCAACTTCAGCCAGAAGCGCATTGGTGAGCGTGGTTTTGCCTGTTGAGGTGCCGCCTGCAACGAGGATATTTTGGCGGCTGGCAACGGCGCTCTGCAAAACGCCTGCTTGTGCCTCTGACATGATCCCAGCACTGACATAATCAGCTAGTGTAAAGACCGCGACGGCGGCTTTGCGGATCGCAAAGCACGGCGCAAAGGCAACAGGGGGGATCAAGCCTTCAAACCGCTCGCCGCTCTCGGGCAACTCGGCTGACACACGCGGAGCGGCCCCATGAATTTCCACGCCGACATGATGGGCAACAAGGCGAATGATCCGTTCGCCGTCAGCCGCTGACATCAGCGTACCTGTATCAGCGAGACCTTCTCCCAATCGGTCAATCCAGAGTTTGCCGTCAGGATTAAGCATCACTTCAATGACAGCGGGATCGTCAAGCCACTGGGCAACTGCAGGTCCAAGCGCAGTGCGTAACATACGCGCACTACGCAATGTGCCTTCAGACCTGACTTGGGTAACGCTCATATTTGGCCTCACAGCGTGTCAGGCCAAGAGCGACCTAGACAATGAGGCTGAGTAAGAGAGCCAGAAAATTGCGTGTTGCAACAGCTTTTTTGGGTCGTCGTAGGCTAGCGCAGAAAGACAGGGAAACGGCGGTTTTGTGAGATTATGCAAAGCCCATTTTTGCAGAAACGCTCGCCGGTAACAGCCGATCAAGCTGGGCCCGCCCAAGTCGCGCGGCGATAGCTATTTTATCCCAGAAAAATCGATTGGCGCTGAGCGCGCTTTGACCTCTTTTGAGAGTTCGCGCGCAAGGCGAGGGCCAAATTCCATCTTGCGCGTGAGCGCTTCTACGAACGCCTGATAGCGGTCTTTGCCCATCGCTTGGGCTGCTGCTTGGGCGGTATCGGGGAGCGGCGCGTTCGCGGTCAGCCAAAAACGAATAAATAACGCAAGCGCTTCAGTGGTCACCTCAACATGATAGCCAAGTGTATCAGCCTGACGGCTCAGACGGTCAAGCCGCCGACTTAACGCGGCCTCCATTCGCTCTGAACCATCGGGCGATAGAAACGAGGCAAGTGCTGTTTCAACGATCAGTGCCTGGCTCACGCGTTTGCGCGCTGCATAATCCGCCAGCCGCCCCGATAAATCAGGCGGCAGGCGGAAGGTATGCTTGATGCGGTTGCCGCTGCTCACAAGGGTACGCCGTCGTCAGGATCAAGCGAGACTTGGCGCGCGCCTTGATTCATCTTTTGCTCAAGTGCGGCACTATTGGCCGCCTCAGCCTGCCCGTTGTCCTCCTCACCAAAGCTAAACTCGCTTGCGCTAGGCGTACGGTTTGCAACAATCTCCTCATGGGCTGGAAGTGCTGGTTCACGCCTTACCCCTGAATTTTGTTGGTCGCTCTCCTGCGCCGCCGTGCCGTCAACCTCTGCTGCTGCTCCAGCGTTTGTTGGACGGGGCTTGTCGGGGGCAGCCCGCCTCGTCCAATCATCGGTTGGCGCGTTCCCGTTACTAATTGGCCCGTCGTTGATTGGGCCACCGCTGCGTGGCCCGCTGCTCCCTGGGCTGCTGCCGCCTGATCCGCCGCTGGTTGGATGCGGCTTTGGCGGCGGCAATATCCGTGACGATAGGCGAGGATCGATATAGTAGCGCGCTTTTTTAGCCCGGATCGGCGCTACACCTGAAACCATCACGATTTCATCGGTTTTGGGGAGTTCCTGAATCTCGCCCGGTGTGAGCAATGATCGGGCCG
>JAYTMV010000187.1:0-15857 GCA_043728175.1 Sphingomonadales bacterium | reverse complement strand
CGTTCCCGAAACGGTCACTTCAACCGATGCGATCCGAAATGACATGCTTGACGATGCTTCTTCAAGCGCAGCCAATCGTCCCTCAACATCCCCAAGCTTGATGATGACCGACGATAGCTGGCCCTGCATTTTTTGGAGCACTTGATAAATCAGTTCATTACTAACGGTTTCAGTCATGTGAAATGCCCTTTGAAACAACAATTGACGATAGAACAAACGCACTGCAATTGGCGAAGGTTTCGGTTTCATTGGGGATGCGGGGTGCATCAGCCATTACACGCCTTCCGTCATGGCGAGGAGCGAAGCGAAGCGGCAATCCAGACTCCCTAACGTGGAACTGGATTGCCGCGCTTCGCTCGCAATGACGGGATGCATGATTCTACGCATCTCGCTTCTCATTTTTTACAGTCTCGGCGTAAGTGTCGAGGCGCTCGAACCAGATACTTGAACCGACAAACACAAAATTGAATAATGTCGCGATGTCTATGACATCTCTATCTATATCAATAAATTGAAGAAGATAAGCGAGATATATGAATGCGTAAATAAATACAGCCACGGTTAACACGAAATACCACGCGGGCCGATCTTCAAAAATACTCACCGATCACACTCCCCAAACACGATATCGAGCGCGCCTAAGATCGCGGTCGTATCTGCCAGCATGTGTCCGCGTGTCATGAAATCCATTGCTTGCAAATGGCTGAACGCGGTCGGGCGGATTTTGCAGCGATAGGGCTTATTCGTACCATCGCTCACCAGATACACGCCAAACTCACCCTTGGGGCTTTCGGTCGCAACGTAGACGCTGCCCGCCGGAACCTTAAACCCTTCGGTGTAGAGCTTAAAATGATGGATCAGCGCCTCCATTGAGCTTTTCATCTCGGCGCGCTTAGGCGGCACGATTTTGCGGTCGTCGCTTGCTATCGGCCCCTCGGGCATATCGCGCAGGCACTGCTTCATGATGCGGATTGACTGGCGCACTTCCTCAACGCGCACCATAAAGCGGTCATAGCAGTCACCCTTGGTGCCCACGGGCACGTCAAATTCCATCCGGTCATATACGTCATAGGGCTGGCTCTTGCGCAGATCCCACGGGATGCCCGCCGCGCGGATCATTGGGCCGGAAAAGCCCCATTTGACCGCGTCTTCCTTGCTGACAATCCCGATATCGACATTGCGCTGCTTGAAAATACGGTTGTCAACGACAAGCTTGAGCGCCTCTTCAAACAGACGCGGCATCCGGTCATCAAGCCAATCGCCAATATCGGCGAGCAGGCGCAGCGGCACATCCTGATGCAGCCCGCCGGGGCGGAACAGCGCGCAGTGCATCCGTGCGCCACTCGCACGCTCAAAGAAGTTGAGGCAATCCTCGCGCGCTTCATACATCCACAGCGGCGGCGTCATCGCGCCGACATCCATGATGTGGTGTGCCAAGTTAAGGACATGGTTCGATATCCGCGTCAATTCAGCAAAAAACACTCGCAAATATTGCGCACGGAGCGGCACTTGCAAGTCAAGCAGCTTCTCAATCGCGAGCACATAGCTATATTCCATCGCGAGCGGCGATGCATAATCAAGCCGATCAAAATAGGGCAGTGCCTGAAGGTAAGTCTTATGCTCAATCAGTTTCTCGGTGCCCCGGTGGAGCAGGCCAATATGGGGATCAAGCCGTTCAACAATTTCGCCGTCAAGCTCCATCACAAGCCGGAGAACGCCGTGCGCGCTAGGATGCTGCGGGCCGAAATTGATCGTGTAATTTTCGATCACCAGATCGCCAGTTGTCGGCGCGATTTCGTGCTGGAGGCTCATTTCACTGGCTCCTTGTCATCCTGATCAGGGATTGCGGCCTTATTTGCCGCCGCACCAGCCCCGGTTTGGCTCTGCCGCTCGGTTGTTTTGGGTATATCCACCTTCGGCGGCGTTCCGCGCGGTGGCATTCCCGATTTGATCACCTTCTCATCACCGGGAAGGATGTAATCCGCACCCTCCCAAGGACTCATGAAATCAAACGAACGCATATCCTGCGCAAGCGCGACAGGCTCATACATCACCCGCTTATGCTCTTCAGAGTAACGCAGTTCGACATAGCCCGTCAGCGGGAAATCCTTACGCTGCGGATGGCCCGTAAAGCCGTAATCAGTCAGGATACGGCGAAGGTCAGTATTGCCCGAGAAGAGCACACCGTACATATCAAACACTTCGCGTTCGAGCCAGCCAGCAACGGGCCAGATCCCCGTCACGCTTGGCACTGGTTGATCCTCATTGGTTTCAACATGCACCCGAATACGGTTATTCTTGGTTAGGCTGAGCAGCATGTAAACAATTTCAAAACGCGGTTCGCGGTCAGGCCAGTCGACCCCCGCAATCTCCATCAACTGCTGATAATCGCAGGTGTCACGGAGCTGCATCATGCAATCAAGCAACTCATCCCGCTTCACATGCACCGCAATTTCACCATTATCCTCATGCAGCGCGAGCATATCCTTGCCGAGCGCCTTTTTGATTGCGGCGACTTCACCCTTTGCGGGCGCGTAATGCGGGGCGGAATGGCTCACCGTTCAACCGTCCCGACGCGGCGGATTTTGCGCTGCAACTGCATGATACCGTAAAGCAACGCCTCTGCGGTTGGCGGGCAACCGGGCACGTATATGTCAACGGGCACAATCCGGTCACAGCCGCGCACAACGCTGTAGCTATAGTGATAATAGCCGCCGCCATTGGCGCATGATCCCATTGAAATTACATATTTGGGATTGCTCATCTGGTCATAGAGCTTGCGCAGCGCTGGCGCCATTTTATTACACAGCGTGCCCGCGACGATCATCACATCGGACTGACGCGGGCTTGCGCGCGGGGCAATGCCGAAACGTTCAAAATCATAGCGCGGCATATAGCCGTGGATCATCTCAACGCCGCAGCAGGCAAGCCCGAATGTCAACGGCCAGAGCGAACCCGTGCGCGCCCATTGCAGCAGTTCCTCAGTCGAGGACATCACGACGCCCTTGTTAGAAATCTCATCATTGAGGCCGTTAAAAAAGCTCGCGTCGGGCAAACCTGCGCCCAAAACTTCATTAGCGTCGATGGCGGGCTTTACTCCCATTCGAGCGCTCCCTTTTTCCAAACGTAGATGTAGCCGATCACCAGTTCGGCGAGGAAAATCATCATTGCCGTCCAGCCCGCCCAGCCGATTTCACCAAGGCTGACCGCCCAAGGAAACAGAAACGCAGCTTCGAGGTCAAAGATAATGAAAAGGATCGCCACAAGATAAAAACGCACATCAAACTGCGCGCGGCTGCCTTCAAATGCCGGAAAACCGCACTCATATTCAGTGAGCTTTTCAGGCGTTGGCTGGTGCGTGCCCGTCAACCGCGAAATCGCCATCGGTGCGAACACAAACAGGCTCGACAGGATCAGAGCAATTCCGAGGAACAACAGGATGGGCAAATATCCGGCAGCAGATGCAGCCATGTGACGCGACTCCCTCAACCGAGGCAGCACGCCCCAATTCCAACGGCGCTTTAGGCCAGCCTCCCCCGCTTCGCAAGGCTAGAACCGTGCTTTTTAGCGCCGCTTTGCTACAGTATTTAGCGCAAAGCCCCCGCAACCAGCTTATGCAATTTGGAATGGAGCACATCATTGCCCGCGAGAAACTCGCTGCGCTCCATTGCGCGATCACCGCCACGAAAATCGGTTACGAAACCGCCCGCTTCACGCACGAGCAATATCCCTGCTGCTACGTCCCACGGCGCGAGGTCAGCCTCCCAAAAGCCGTCAAAACGCCCCGCCGCTAGCCATGCGAGATCAAGCGAAGCCGCGCCAAAACGGCGGATGCCCGCCACTTCGGGGGCAACTGCGCCGAAAATCCGGCTCCACTGCGCAAAATTGCCATGGCCCATGAACGGGATGCCCGTCGCGATCAGCGCCTCTGACAAATCCCGCCGCGCTGATACGCGCAAGCGCTGGCTCTGCACCCAGGCACCCCTGCCCTTTTCGGCCCAGAAACTTTCATCGGTCAGCGGCTGATAGACAAGCGCCGACGTAATCTCACTCCCACCGCCCGCAAGCGGCGATTCCACAGCGATTGAAATCGCAAAATGGGGGATGCCGTGAAGGAAGTTTGACGTGCCATCAAGCGGATCAATGATCCAGCGCGGCTTGGTCGGATCGCCCTCAATCTCGCCACCCTCTTCCATCAGGAAACCCCAATCGGGGCGCGCGTGGCCAAGCTCTTCGTAAAGCGTGCGTTCGGACGCCTGATCAGCTTTAGTCACGAAATCAGCCGGGCCTTTGCGGCTGACCTGCAAATGCGTCACTTCGTTAAAGTCACGCCGCAGCTTGCTCCCCGCTTTGCGCGCGGCACGATCCATGACGGTGAGAAGACCTGAGTGGGATACCATCAGATTTAATCCGCCCGCTTCACATATTCCTGCGCATACACATCGACCACTATCCGCGTGCCCGCCCCAATATGCGGCGGCACCATAATGCGGACGCCGTTTTCGAGGATCGCTGGTTTGTAGGATGACGACGCCGTCTGTCCCTTCACCACCGCATCGGCCTCAACGATCATTGCCTCAATCGTATCGGGCAATTGCACCGAAATCGGGCGATCCTCCCAAAGTTCCATCACAACGTCCATCCCGTCCTGAAGGAAGGCCGCCGCATCGCCGAGGATGCCCGCATCAAGCGTGGTCTGCTCATACGTCACCTTGTCCATAAAGGTCAGCGTATCGCCCTCTGCAAAGAGAAATTGAAAATCGGTTGTTTCAAGCCGCACCTTCTCAAGCGTTTCGGCTGAACGGAAACGGACATTGTTCTTTCGTCCATCAATCAGGTTTTTCATCTCCACCTGCATATACGCGCCGCCCTTGCCGGGCTGGGTATGCTGAATCTTGACCGCGCGCCAAATGCCGCCTTCATATTCAATAATGTTGCCGGGGCGAATTTCGACCGCGTTGATTTTCATAAGTGCCAACCTGATTTGAGATGGAAAGAGCCGAGCGAGCGTCTAGCGTCCGAATCCCACCGGGGCAAGCAATGGCGCATCACGCGCAGCCAGCCTATGGCATTAAAAATGCAGTATATGTCGAATCGCTTCAACTTTTTACCAATCATGCAATCCTTAATTGAATCACAAGCGCATCAAACTGTCATAGAACGCCGTGATAAGCGGCCCTGATGAGAGACTCGGAGCAAAAAATGGTTGAGCTAAAGGAACGTCCAGCAACAGGAGCACCACCGGTTCGGCGGGTAACGCCTGCTGCGGGCTGTTTTGGGTACATACAACCAAATCGCAAACCTGCGCCATGCGAAGTGCGAGACCTTAGCATTTTTGCCGCGCTGTTTACGAAATCGATTTAAGATCAGGCTATTAACGCAGTAAATTTTGCAACCGCCGCCTGCGCGCCATCTGGATCGCTCCACACAGACCCACTCACCGCAATAAAATCAGCGCCTGCGTCTATCAACGGCTTGGCATTGTCGGGCGTTATTCCGCCGATCGCAACACAAGGTGTGCCAAACAACGTAATCCACCATGAGAGGATCGCTGGATCAGCAATATATTGAACCTCTTTGGTTTGCGTGGGATAAAACGCGCCGAACGCTACATAGTCTGCGCCAGCCTCTCCCGCCTCCATCGCAAGGTGACGATCATTGTGACACGTCACCCCAATCTGCGCATCGCGTCCAAGCAGCGCGCGCGCCTCGCGCGGATCGCCGTCCCCCTGACCCAGGTGAACACCGTTCGCCCCAAGTCGTTTGGCGAGCGTCATGCTGTCATTGATTATGAAAGCCGTTTCGTGATCCGCACAAATCCGCTGCAAAGGCTCCGCCGCGAGCGCAATTATATCATCATCAACCCCTTTCATGCGAAGCTGAAACGCTGCAACCCCTCCGCCGGACAGAGCTGATTTCAGCGTGTCCGCAAAAGCCACATCAATCGCGGGCGGCGAAATAAGATAAAGCTGGCAGGGCGGGCGCTTCTCGCGTTCGAAAAGTGTGGCAAATTCAGGATCAGTCATTACGCCCTTTTAGCGGGTCACAACCAAATGTCAGCAGCGCGTGATCATTCATGGAAAAGCGAGGTAAATCCACACTGGCGCGAATAATGGCGTACCTGTCGGCGTCAGTGGCGTTACCGCATCAACAACTGGCGCGCCGTGCGTTGGAAAGGGGGTTTGACCAGACGGATTGGGTGCGGCATTCGTCATTAACTGCCGCGAGTCAGCAAAAGGCGCTGCGATGCTATCAACTGAAACAGGCGCACCAAACGCCGCAAGGCCGATCAGCCCCCAATTTCTCGTCACCATTGCGAATGCAGCAAGCGTGTCACCCGTATGCGTGAAGCCATATTGGCGCGATACTGGCGTTACGTTCGGCAGGCTGAGCCAAGGCGCTGATGAACCCGGCGCAATCCCAACATCGCTTGGCCCCGAAAACATGACAGTGCGATCAAGATTTTGCAGCTTGGCCAGAAAAGCCGCGTGTCCCGATCCTTGCGAATGGCCAGCAACTGTAATCACTGACCAATTCGGCTGGCCACCCACCAGATATTGCCCCCAGCCTTCATTGGGAAAAGTCGCGGCGAGATACGTGAGCAAGGCGATCAGGCGGCCCGTAATCGAATTGGCCTGATTAACATTGACTAGCGGGCTTGAATCGGTGCCAGTGATAACCTCATTCCGCGCCAGTCCCGTACAATCGGGAACGGTGCTGTTTGCGCATAGGCCTCCAATTGTTTCATCATTGGGATAGCTCAACCCGATTGCGTGATACCCACGAGGTGCCCCGGTGCGCAGGATTAATCTCGAATTTCGAGGCACTCCACCAGTTCCTGGCAGTATCACAAACAGACGCCCTTTTGCCGCCACCGCAGAGCCGGGATTGATGGCAACATGGGACGAAAAATTGCTGCTAATCGCGCTACTTGTCAGCACGGGATCAATATCGCGCTCGACTGAAGCCGTTCCAACCGGAGGCGGCGCTGGAGGTGGTGACGGTGGCGGTGGCGGCGCAGTGCCAATTGGCGGCGGTGCAACAGATGTGTCGCCTCCCCCGCCACCGCAGGCCGTTAAAGCAAGACAAATCGCTAAAATCGACGATAAATTACTGAATTTCATTGGCCACCTCTCGGCGTAGAACGCTCAGCCAGTCCAAACCCTTCGCCAAGAGGAATTAACGCGCAGCTCTATTCCTCGCCCTTATAAATCCGCACGAGCTTATCAAGCATCGCGAGTGCTTCGTCGCGAGGGCGCTGGAAAGTGTTGCGGCCAATGATTGAGCCATTGCCGCCGCCGTCACGAATATCGCGCGCGTCTTGATAAACGGCGTCGGCACCCTTGGCAGCGCCGCCTGAGAACACAACAAGCCGCCGCCCATTGAAGCAGCTTTTAACCACATGGGATACGCGCTTAGCCTGAGTGCTCGCGTCGAAGCCTTCATAGGCTTTCTGCGCGTCCTTCTGTTCGATATGGTCGCTTGGCAGTTTCACCTTAATGATGTGTGCGCCAAGCAGTGCCGCCATGTGTGCAGCATAAGCACCGACATCAAGCGCAAGCTCGCCTGCTTTGGAAAGCGTGCCGCCGCGTGGATATGACCACAGCACCGTTGCCAGCCCAACCGACTTCGCCTCAAGCGCAAGCTCGCGAAATTCTTCCATCATGTCGAACACATCGTCGGCACCGGGATAAATCGTAAAGCCAATCGCCGAACAGCCGAGGCGAAGCGCATCATCAACTGAACCCGTAACCGCCTGATTAACCGCCCCTGCCCAGCTATTTGAGCTATTGAGCTTCAGAATCGTCGGGATTTCGCCCGCAAATGTATCGGCGCCCGCCTCAAGCATCCCCAGCGGTGCGGCATAGGCGTTAAGCCCTGCATCAATCGCGATCTGGTAATGGTAATGCGGATCGTAAGCGGGTGCGTTAATCGCAAAGCTGCGCGCAGGGCCATGCTCAAAACCCTGATCAACCGGCAATATGATCATCTTGCCCGTGCCGCCAAGCCGCCCATGCGTTAAAATCCGCGCGAGGTTCGCCTTGGTGCCGGGGCTGTCGCTTTCATATTTCGAGAGAATATCACGAACCAATGGGGTAAAATTCATTTTAACTTCCTATGTTAATTATGAAGTGCAGCAACGCCGGGCAATTCGCGCCCTTCCATCCATTCAAGGAACGCGCCGCCTGCGGTGGATACGAAGGTGAAATCATCCGCGACACCAGCATGATTAAGCGCAGCGACGGTATCGCCGCCGCCCGCCACTGAAACGAGTGAACCATCAAGCGTGAGTGCCGCCGCCATTTTGGCCAGCGCCACCGTCGCTGCGTCAAACGGCGGCGTTTCAAACGCGCCCATCGGCCCATTCCACACCAGCGTCCGGCAGTTTTTGAGGACATCGCCAAGCGCCTCAACTGCCGCTGGACCAACGTCGAGGATCATCTCGTCTACCGCAACTTCGTGCACATTGATCGTGCGCGTAGGCGGATTGCTCCGAAATTCCTTTGCCACGACCACATCATAGGGCAAATGCACAGTGCAGCCCGCCGCGTCCGCCGCATCAAGGATCGCCTCCGCCGTCGCCGCCAGATCATGCTCGCACAGCGATTTGCCAACATTCACCCCGCGCGCCGCCAGAAACGTGTTGGCCATTCCACCGCCGATAATCAGGTGATCAACCTTGGCGACCAAATGGCGCAGTACATCAAGCTTACTTGAGACCTTCGCCCCGCCGACCACCGCTGCAACGGGCTTTTCTGGCGCACCAAGCGCCTTTTCGAGCGCTTTAAGCTCCGCCTCCATCGCCCGCCCAGCAAAGGCGGGCAAGATATGCGCCAATCCTTCGGTTGAGGCGTGTGCGCGATGCGCTGCGGAAAAAGCATCATTGACGTAAAAATCGCCCAGCAACGCCATTTGCGCTGCCAGAGCCGGGTCATTTGCTTCTTCACCTGCGTGAAAACGTGTATTTTCCAGCACGCAAATCGTGCCGTTTGCCATCTTTGCTCCTGCGACGGCGATCGACTGCCCGGCACACCCATCAAGAAACGCGACTTCACGGCCAAGCACCTCGGCCAGCGCAGGAACGACCGAGCGCAGCGACATGCTCGGATCGACATTACCCTTTGGTCGTCCGAAATGAGCAAGGACAAATATCTTCGCCCCGCGATCCGCAAGTTCACACAATGTCTGAACCGTCGCGCGTAGCCGCGTATTATCACTCACCACGCCGCCGGCCATCGGCACATTCAAATCCTCACGAACAAGCACACGCTTGCCCATGATATCGCCCATATCATCGAGGGTTTTGAATGACGTCATGACTTCAAATCAGCTTTGCGATTGCGCCTGCGGTGTCGACCATCCGGTTGGAAAAGCCCCATTCATTGTCATACCAGCTCACCACGCGGACGAGCTTGCCATCGATGACTGCGGTTTCAAGGCTGTCCACGGTTGAGCTTGCCGGGGCATGATTAAGATCAATCGAAACCAGCGGCTCATCAGTGTAATCAAGGATTCCCGCCAGCGGTCCGCTTTCCGAGGCAGCTTTCAGGATCGCATTAACCTCTTCCTTGGTGGTATCGCGCGACGGGGTGAACGTCAGGTCAACCAAGCTAACGTTCGGCGTTGGTACACGCACAGCCGAGCCATCAAGCTTGCCTTTAAGCTCAGGCAGAACTTCACCAACCGCGCGCGCAGCACCCGTAGTCGTCGGGATGATCGACATCCCCGCCGCGCGCGCGCGGCGCATATCGGGGTGGATTTGATCGAGAATTTTCTGATCATTGGTATAGGCGTGGATCGTCGTCATCAAACCGCGTTCGATACCAATCGCGTCGTTCAGCACCTTCGCGACGGGTGCCAAACAGTTGGTGGTGCAGCTTGCGTTTGAAACAATCGTGTGATCTGCAGTCAGCTTGTCGTGATTAACACCGTAAACCACGGTCAAATGCGCCCCCTTGGCAGGAGCGGAGATCAGCACGCGCTTTGCGCCAGCGCTCAAATGCTTGCCTGCGGACTCAACGTCGGCAAAGAAGCCAGTGCATTCAAGCGCGATATCGATGCCGTCTGCGGCGTGCGGCAAATTCGCCGGATCGCGCTCTGCGGTCACATGAATGCGCTTGCCGTTGACGATGATGTCATTGCCGTCGGCCTCAACCGTGCCCGGAAACACACCGTGGACGCTATCACGCTTAAACAGCATCGCGTTTGATTTCGCATCAGCAAGATCATTGATCGCTACAAGCTCAAGACCGCAGTCTGGGCGTTCCAAGATCGCACGCGCCACCAAACGACCAATCCGGCCAAATCCATTGATCGCAACTTTCGTCATGGTGGTAAAAACTCCTTCTAAGCAGCTAATTTTGCAGTGATTATTGGAACGGTTTTTTCGACAGACAGACCGAAATGCGGATAAAGCGCTTCGATCGGCGCTGACGCCCCGAAACTGTTTATACCAATGTTAATACCGTCAAGACCGGTATAACGTTCCCAACCCATCGTCACGCCTGCCTCAATTGATACGGTAAGCGTATCACGCGGGAGGATATCGGCGCGGTAGGCGGCGTCCTGCGCATCAAACAATTCCCAGCAGGGCATTGAAATGACGTCCGCCCCGATCCCTTTGCCCTCAAGCGCATCGGCGACGCCGAGCGCAATTTCAACTTCTGAACCCGTCGCCAGCAGCACAACCTTGCGCGCCCCAGTCGCCGCGCGGAGGCGATATCCGCCGCGCGCAGATTTCATCGATGCCTCGCTGCGCACCGAAGGCAGGTTTTGCCGCGAAAGCGCGAGCAGTGATGGGCCAGTGTCATTCTTGATCGCCAGTGCCCAGCATTCGGCAGTTTCAATCGCGTCAGCGGGGCGGAGCACCATAAGGTTAGGCATCATCCGCAGGCCCATGACATGCTCAATCGGCTGATGCGTCGGGCCATCTTCGCCTAGCCCAATGCTGTCATGCGTCATGACATAGATTACGCGGGCGCGCTGAAGCGCTGAAAGCCGGATTGCGGCGCGGCAATAATCGCTAAATACCAAGAATGTGCCACCATAGGGGATAAGCCCGCCGTGCAGCGCCATCCCGTTCATCGCCGCCGCCATGCCAAATTCACGGATACCATAGTTGACATACCGACCTGAATAATCATTCTTACTCAGTGATTTGGTAGACTTTGTTTTGGTATTGTTTGAACCTGTGAGGTCGGCCGATCCACCGATCATTTCGGGGAAAGCCGCCGTCAGCACTTCAAGCGCCATTTCAGACGCTTTACGCGTCGCCACTTTGGGCTGACTTGACGTCAAGCCGTCAAGATATGCTGCCATTTCAGGGGTTTGCTCAGGCAAAACGCCGTTCATACGCCGTGTGAACTCAGCCGCTTGCGGGTCGCCTGCCAGCCGCGCGTCCCACGCCGCACTGGCCACCTGACCGCGCACACCAGATTTCGCCCATTCCGCAGCGATATCAGCAGGAATAACAAACGGCGCATGGTGCCAGCCAAGTTCAGCCCGTGCTGCCGCAACTTCATCAGCACCGAGCGCTGCGCCGTGTGTTGCTGATGTCCCCTGCTTATTGGGCGCGCCTTTGCCGATAATCGTCCGGCACGCGATCAACGAGGGCCGGTTATCAGCAATCGCCGCATCAATTGCGCGTGCGATATCGGCGAAATCATGGCCGTCGCAGCTTTCTACGTGCCAGCCAGTCGCCGAATAGCGCGCCTTAACGTCTTCAGACGACGATAAATCCACCGCACCGTCAATCGTAATTCGGTTATCATCCCACAGCACAATCAGCCGCCCAAGCCCCAAATGCCCGGCCAGTCCAATTGCCTCATGATTGATACCCTCCATCAGGCAACCATCGCCGGCGACAACCCAAGTGCGGTGATCAACCAGCGAATCGCCAAAGACAGCGTTCAAATGCCGCTCAGCAATCGCCATGCCCACCGCAGTTGCAAGCCCCTGCCCCAGCGGGCCGGTGGTCGTTTCAACACCGTCAAGTTCAAAATTCTCAGGGTGCCCAGCGCACGGACTGTGCAATTGGCGAAAACTACGAATGTCGTCGATGGTAGGCCGCGCATATCCGCTCAAATGGAGCGTTGCATAAGCTAGCATTGAGCCGTGGCCTGCCGACAGCACAAAACGGTCACGATCAGCCCATTTTGGCCGCTTTGGATCAAATTTTAGATAGCGCGTGTATAACATTGTCGCAACATCAGCCATGCCCATTGGCATACCGGGATGCCCAGAATTGGCAGCCTGAACCGCGTCCATCGAAAGTGCGCGTATGGCATCGGCAAGCTGATCAAGCGCAACTGTCATTCTGGCCCCTTTTTCGGATACGCGCGGCCTGATTCGCGGGCCGCCAAGTGGCTGCTCTTTGTCGCGGACGAGGCGCGACGTCAACCGAAACGGAGGGTTAAGATCAGCACAGACTTGCTGTAATAAAAACACATGCTATGCAAATATTCATGGTTAATGAACGTGCAGCGTTAGCGCTTTCCAGAATCGAGCGGGCTCTTGCCCGGATTGAGAATGCTGCGAGTGCCCCTCCACGCGGCGGTGAAGCAAATTTGTTGCATGCACAACTTGAGCAACGCCACGAGACGCTGAGACGGGAATTGGCGCACACGCTGGGCGATATTGATACGCTGATTGCACAATTTGAAACGGTGCAGGACTAGCTATGGCTGAAGTCCTGCTCCCAATCGGTGGCCATTCCTATCAGGTGTCATGCCGTGACGGCGAAGAGCCACATTTGCGTAAGATCGCTGATATTGTTGATCGCAAGGTGAATGAAGCACGGTCTGCGGTCGGCGATCTTGGCGAGGTGCGACAGTTGCTCCTTGCCTCGCTGCTGCTTGCGGATGAATTACTCGAAACGGCTAAGCCGGCCTCTGCCGTGCCGCCTTCTGGTGGCGACGCTGAATTCGCTGCGATTGAAATGCTTGCGGATCGCGTTGAAGCGATTGCGACGAAGCTTGAGAAAGCGCACTAACCCTCCTATATGCAGTTGCGGTGGATACTGCCCGGTGCGCGCTTATGAACATCCCTGAGGCGATTATACATCCTAGGGGGCTGGCCCTGGGCAGATCCTGGTCTGCCTTATCTGGTTCCCACCTGACGTTTACGGCGTCAGAGGATATTCCAGCAAACGGCCACGGCGGTTCCACCAACCAAAGCCGAGAATTGACGCTATGACGTCAAAAATGCAATTGCGAATTAACCTGAGGAATATTCGGCAAGCGTTTGTAAAGACGGCAAATATACAACAAATATTTGATCAAAATGCCGATCCGCTCGATGCGCTCTTCGCCGCCGGAATGACAATTGCAGGATATCAGAAAACAGGTTCTGAGGTCAGTGTTGACAGGGTCATGGCAGCCACAAATTCATCGCACGTTAAATTGGCGCTGCCTTTCATCGGCGCGCGCGGCGAAGTGATGCGTTTTAAGCGGTGGCGACTTGGCGAAGCGCTCATCAAATCGCCTTTTGGCTTTCTTCAGCCCAGCACAGAAGCGCCTGATGCGGCACCCGACATAATATTGGTGCCACTCGTCGGCTTTGATCGCGATATGAACCGGCTTGGCCAAGGTGCGGGTCATTATGACCGAATTTTTATGTTATATCCCAATGCCTTACGGATTGGTCTTGCATGGTCATGTCAAGAAATTCCAGCGCTTCCTACTGACCCTTGGGATGTACCGCTCGATGCTGTACTCACAGAAAAAGAGTGGATTAAACCTACGTATTCGCGGATAGAGCATTAATGGAACCGAGCTGGCGCAAACCCTTTGGCATTTTCGTGATGCTGGCCCTGATTATCATCGTCGCAGTGCTGGCTAGCGCGCTGTCTCCGGCAATCGCGAAATTGCATTGGACGTTGCAGGCGGCCGCATACATCATTCTTGGAATAAGCTGGATCATTCCGCTCAAACCGTTGTTGCGATGGATGGAAACCGGCAAATTCCGGGGTGATATCTAACTAAAAAGCCAGATAATGGCGCGAGTGACGGGACTCGAACCCGCGACCTTCGGCGTGACAGGCCGACGCTCTAACCAACTGAGCTACACCCGCGTGGATGTGGAACCGCGCTGTTAGGCGAGGCAGTTTTGCGTGTCAAGGCACAGACGCTAGGTTGTGACCGCAAAATCAAAAACATAAGAATAACGGCACGTTGCATGTCAATTTTTGACGTCACGCCTTCATACATGTCCTATCCTTCATCAACGAAAACGCCCTAAAGCATCGTTTGCGGCCCCGGCATGACGCCAGTTTTTTGACGTCTTTTAACCTTTTGTTTCCACCTTCTGGTGCAATGCGACCCTATCGAATTGTAATTTTACGGGGTGAGTATGGAACAGGGGACACATTGGTCGATCGTCAACGTACGACTTTCACGGGTCGTACCGTTGATCATTGCCAGCGCAACCATAGGATTTGCGACGCCTGCAATGGCGGTTGGCACGGCGGCTGGCACGACGATCAGCAACACCGCGACGGCGTCTTACACTGATCCGGGCGGCAATCCGGTATCAGTGCCATCGAACAAGGTTGATATCGTCGTTGACGAATTGCTTGACGTTACCGTCGCAACGGCTGACGCTGGCGATATTGTCGTCACGCCGGGTTCGACCAATCAGGTGCTGAGCTTCAATGTCACCAACACAGGCAATGGCAGCGAAGCTTTCCGCCTGACCCCGAACGCGACCGTTGGCGGTGATCAGTTTGACCCGACGACGACATCGGTTGTCCTCGATACCAACGGCAACGGCGTTTATGATGCCGGGGTTGATACGGTTTATGCGCCGGGTGCGAATGATCCCGTACTCGCGCCCGATGCTTCGATCCGCGTGTTCGTGCTTTCGTCTATCCCAGCAGGCCGAATTGATACTGATCGCGGCATCGTTGAACTTACTGCCGCCGCAACCACGGGAACAGGCGCACCCGGAACGACATTTGCTGGCCAAGGCCAAGGCGGCGGCAATGCCGTGGTTGGCGCAACCGGCGCTGATGGCACTGATCGCGGACGCTACATCGTTCAGAATGCAACAATCACTTTTGTCAAAAGCGCAAGCGTTGCCGATCCATTTGGCGGAACCACTTCAGTTCCGGGATCAATCATCACTTATACGCTGATCGCGACGATTTCGGGGTCAGGAACGCTGACAAACGCAGCAATCGGCGATCCCATTCCAGCAGGAACTACGTACCAAATTGGTTCAATTACGTTGCAAGGCAGTCCGCTTACTGATGCGGCGGACGGCGACGCGGGCAGCTTCGCCGCAAACAGCATTAATGTCGGGCTTGGCAGCGTAACCGGCGGGCAAACCCGCACGGTCACCTTCCGCACCCGCATCAATTGAGGAGCGGGATGATGATCAAGCTCCTTCTCGCGATTGCGGCGCTGCTCGTGCCGGGTGCTGCCTTAGCCGCCGACTCGGTTGCGCTTTCAAGCATGGTGTTCGTTGAAAAGACGATTGCCGATGCTGATGGCAAAGCCAAAATCACGCTGCACGAACCCAAGGTTGTGACGCCGGGTGATCGCCTAATCTTCATATTAAATTACCAGAATCGGGGCTTGGCAGCGGCCAATAACTTCGTCGTGACCAACCCGTTGCCAAGCGCTGTCGCCTATCAAGGCACCGCAGACGCATCGGCCGAGGTTTCAATCGATGGTGGCAAAATCTGGGGCGCGCTTGCCGCGCTCAAGGTTGCTGACGGCCCGAGCCGATGGCGAAGCGCACGGCCCGAAGATGTCACGCATGTCCGCTGGACAATGAAACAAGCCATCCCTGCCGGCGCGCAGGGCAAACTCAGTTTTCGCGGCGTTGTCCGCTGAAAAATCCCCCCGCCATTTGGT
>JAYTMV010000186.1:0-6831 GCA_043728175.1 Sphingomonadales bacterium | reverse complement strand
CATGGTCAACGTCGCTTCCCAAGCTGGCCCGAAATTGTGATTTGCGTGCCGTCAGGTTCCACTTCGGTTGAGCGCCGCGCGATCCGCGACGCCGCATCTAACGCTGGTGCGAGCCAAGTGCATCTGATCCTTGAGCCGATGGCCGCAGCAATTGGCGCTGATATGCCTGTAACTGAACCTGTTGGTTCGATGGTGGTTGATATTGGCGGCGGGACAACCGAGGTTGCTGTTCTATCACTGCGCGGGCTTGCCTACACAATGTCTGTCCGGGTCGGCGGCGATAAGATGGACGAGGCGATCGTGTCCTATGTCCGCCGCAACCACAATCTCCTAATCGGTGAAAGCACCGCTGAGCGGATCAAGAAAGAAGTCGGCGTTGCCAAGCCGCCGCTCGACGGCGTGGGCAAGACAATTCACATCAAGGGCCGCGATCTCGTGAACGGCGTGCCGAAGGAAATCACGATTAATCAGGGTCAGATTGCTGAAGCGCTTGCCGAACCTGTCGGTACTATCGTTGAAGGCGTCCGCATCGCGCTTGAGAATACCGCGCCCGAACTTGCGGCTGACATTGTTGATCAAGGCATTGTCCTAACCGGCGGCGGCGCGCTGCTGACTGGCATTGATGAGGTTTTGCGCGATGAAACTGGGCTGCCCGTAACCGTTGCTGACGATCCGCTGACCTGCGTTGCGCTTGGCACCGGCCGCGCGCTGGAAGATCCAATCTTCCGGGGCGTGCTGCTGACCGCTTAGCTGAAAGGCTGCCAATATGGCGCCGCCATCGCCAAGGCGCCCCGGATTTTCAAGACGGGTGCAGTTTAGCCTGTTTGCGGGCTATGTTTTTGCGATCGTCGGCGCGCTTTTTGCGCTGCTCTTGGTCGTGACTGCGCGCGTTGATCCGGCGGGTCATGCCGCACTTCAAAGCATTGCCACCGATATAACGTCGCCGATATCGTCAACGCTGCGCGCGGCGGTCAACACCGTCAAAGATTTAGGCGGTGGGACAGCCGCCTATTTTGATGCAGCCTCTAAAAATCGAGTGATGTCGCAAGAGTTGAAACTCGCGCGGGCCAAACTGATTGAGGGTGAGGCCAATGCGCTTGAAAATCGGCGGCTCAAACGCTTGCTTGCAATTGTTGAGCAGCCAAAGCCGCGTCCGGTTACTGCACGGATCGTGAGTTCATCAGCAACCAGCAGCAGGCGCTATGCAACGCTCGCCGCTGGCGCAGTCAACGGTGTTGAAGTGGGCCAGCCAGTGCGCGCAGCCGACGGTTTGGTGGGCCGGATTGTGCAACGCGGCCAGTTCGCATCACGCGTTTTGCTGATTATCGACAGCGAAATCATCGTTCCCGTCAAGCGTGTGAGTGACGGCGCGCCAGCACTTGCCATTGGCCTTGGTGATGGGAGAATTGAGCTGCGTACGCTTGCTGCCGGCACCAACCCCTTCAAGATCGGTGATGTTTTCGTAACCTCAGGCACGGGCGGGATTTACGCCCCCGGCATCCCTGTTGCGGTTGCGGTCAGACGAACGCGCGATGCCACCTTTGGCAGGCCACTTGCGAGCCCGGCATCGTTGGATTTTGCGATTGTCGAGCCCGTTTATATCGCGCCTCTACCGCCCATTGAACCATCGGAAACGGCAGAATAGTGCCGCGCCCTCCGCGCACCCGAATTGATCGCCCGCCGTCATCGCTCCGCCTGACGGGCACACCGATCATAACCGTCTTGATCGGATCGATGGCCCCGTTGTTGCCGATGATCGCGTCAACGCCGCTTATCCCCCCGTTTGGGCTGATAATGCTGATCGCGTGGCGCTTACGCCACCGGACGATCTGGCCCGCATGGATTGGCTTGCCACTTGGCCTTTGGGACGACATATTCAGCGGCCAGCCGCTCGGATCATCGATGCTGCTGTGGACAGTTGTATTGCTCGGGCTTGAGGTGGTCGACCGACGGATGGTGTGGCGTGATTTTTGGCAAGATTGGGGCTTGGCGGCGGTTATTATCACCGCGACTCTGCTTGGCGGGCTGGTTATCGCCAATTTGACCGGCGGCAACACCTCAGCAATCATCATGCTTCCCCAGATCATCGTATCAATCGCGCTCTTCCCATTGCTCGCACGCGGCTGTGCGATGATTGATGCGTGGCGGCTGCTGCGATGAACACGACAAAGCGTATCGTAACCGAAGCACAGCAGAATTTCACCTTCACCCGGCGTGCGCTTGTGCTGGGTGGCGCACAAGTTGCGATTGGCGCGGTGCTCGCGGGGCGCATGGCGTATATCTCAATCGCGCAGAATGAGCGCTACTCACTGCTCGCCGAGAGCAACCGCGTGAACCTCACCCTCATGCCGCCGCGTCGTGGCTGGATCGTTGATCGGAGCGGCAAGCCACTTGCGCTGAACCGCACCGCGTTTCGGATCGATATTATTCCTGACCGAATTCGCGACAAGCCGCGTGTGCTTGGTGAGCTTCAAAAACTGCTCGCCCTACCCGACGATGAAATACAGCGGATCAGCACGGAAATCAGCAAAAATGCTGGATATCAGCCCGTTCAAGTCGCCCAGAATCTCAGTTGGGATCAATTCGCGACGGTCAGCATCCGCGCGCCAGAGCTTCCCGGTGTGGCGCCGGGGCAATCGTTCAACCGATATTACCCAACCGGAGCGGCGGTTGGACATTTGCTTGGCTATGTTGGCGCGGCATCGGCCAAGGATTACGAAAAAACAAAAGACCCGCTGCTCATCCTGCCCGGTTTCAAAATCGGCAAGGATGGGCTTGAAAAGGTCATGGAGCCAAAGCTTCGCGGCGAACCCGGCGCAAAACGAACCGAGGTCACCGCGCGCGGCAAGCTGGTTCGCGATCTCGCGACGCGTGCTGATGTACCTGGTAAAACCATCCGGCTGACCGTTGACGCAGGCTTGCAGGAATATGCCGCGCGCAGGCTTGGCAACGAATCCGGATCGGTGGTGGTGATTGATTGCCTAACCGGGGGCATCCTAACGATGGCATCGATGCCCTCATATGATCCCAACAGCTTTTCCGACGGCATCGGCAATAATGAATGGAAAATGCTCCAAGCCGATGATCATATTCCAATGCTCAACAAATCACTTCAAGGGCTATATCCGCCGGGATCAACGGTCAAACCAATGGCGGCACTTGCAGTGTTGCGTGCGGGTGTCGATCCAGAAGAAACCGTTTTTTGCGGCGGCGGATATCGGCTGGGTAATCGCACCTTCAAATGCCTTGGTCGCCACGGCTCAGTCAATATGACGACCGCGATCATGAAAAGCTGTAACACTTATTTTTACGCAATGGCCAATCGGCTTGGTTATGACAGCATCGCGCCTGTTGCCAAAATGACCGGGCTAGGCCAAGAGTTTGACCTGCCCGTCGCGTCTCAGCGTTATGGCACCGTTCCCGATAGCGCTTGGAAAATGCGCAAGTATAATAAGGAATGGTCGCGCTCTGATTCGCTCAACGCCACCATCGGCCAAGGCTATATCATCGTGAGCCCGCTGCAATTGGCGGTAATGTCTGCGCGGATCGCTTCGGGGCGCAATCTCCAACCAAGCCTGATCATCGGTCAGCAACCGCGAGCCGCCGCCCTGCCCTTCCCGGCTGAACATTTGGCGGTGGTGCATCAGGGCATGAACTTGGTTGTCAACGGCGGAGGGACGGGAGCGCGGAGCCGCCTACCGCTCGACGGGGTCGCAATGGCAGGGAAAACCGGAACCGCGCAGGTGCGTAAGATTGCCGGATCACAGCGCGGGCAAAGCGGCGAATGGAAATACCGCGATCACGGGCTGTTCGTATGCTTTGCGCCTGTCGAGGCCCCGCGTTATGCCGCCGCAGTCGTCATCGAACACGGCCTTGGCGGCGCGCGCGCGGCGGCACCCGTTGCGCGTGATGTCCTCACCTATCTTTATGATCAGCAAAAGGCGATGGCGACGCTTGAGGCGCTTGAAAGCGGTTGGGGCGGCACGATCAAGCAGCGGATGGATCGCAAGTCTTTGGTATGGGCGCAGGCCAATGGTTTAGCACCGCCGCCACCACCGCCTGTTGAGGATGTTTCCGCCAACGCAGCACAGGCGCAAACGCCCGCACCCGCGCCGGTTAATGCCGCAAAGGCGCAACCAGCGCCCGAGCCAGCGGCAAACCTTACCGCGCCAGTGCCGACCGTCACCGCAGCCAATGCAACAGGGGCCACAGAGTGAGCAGCAACTCTTTAATCCCCGCGCCAATTGCCCAACTGCCGTGGCGGTTCCTTTCGATCCTCACCCTGATCGGCGGGTTTGGTGCCGTCATTCTTTATTCAGCGGCGGGCGGCAGCGCCAGCCCGTGGGCGGGATCGCACGTACTCCGCTTTACCGTCTTTCTCGGCATGGCGATTTTCCTCTCGCGCTTCTCTGAACGCTTTTGGAAAGACGTTGCGTTCCCGGTTTACGGGGTGATTCTCATCCTGCTTGTCGGGGTTGAGCTGATTGGCGGGATCAGCGGCGGCAGCCAGCGCTGGCTTGATCTTGGCTTTATCCGCCTGCAACCCTCAGAACTGATGAAATGCGCAATCATCCTTGCGCTTGCCCGCTTTTATGATTTGCTGCCCGCTGGCGAAATCCGGCGCTGGAATGCAATCTGGCCCGCCGCTATGATGATCGGGATTCCCGCATTGCTCGTCATTATTCAGCCTGATCTTGGCACAGGCATCATGATCGCTTCCGGGGGCATGACAATCATGTTTCTCGCAGGGCTTCCGCTGCGGCTTTTCCTCATCGGTGGGGGCTTGGTCGCCGCTGCGCTACCAATCGTCTATTCACAACTTCATGACTATCAACAAAAGCGCGTGCTGATTTTCCTTGATCCCGAAAGCGACCCGCTCGGGGCAGGTTATCACATAACTCAATCGAAGATTGCAATCGGATCGGGAGGCATTTTCGGCAAAGGCTTTCTCAATGGCACGCAAAGCCATCTCGACTACCTCCCTGAAGGCCATACTGATTTCATCTTCGCAACGATGGCGGAGGAATGGGGCTTGCTCGGCGGGTTGATCATTATTGCGGCCTTTGTTCTGCTCGCGCGGTGGGGGATGAATGTTTCTGAGCGTGCGACAACCCGCTTTGGCCGCTTGACGGCGGCGGGGCTGACGATGACGATCTTCTTTTATGTAACGATCAATCTTTTGATGGTGATGGGGCTTGCGCCGGTTGTTGGCATCCCCCTCCCCCTCGTCTCGCACGGCGGCACAGCGATGATGACAGTCATGATTTGCGCGGGCATCCTGATGTCGATTGATCGCAGCAGCAAAATGGCGCGGGGTTTGCGATAAACTGGTTGCCTAGCAAGCTAACAATTTGCCAGACACAAAATCACGTGCTAGCCGACTTTTACGTCGAATCAAGTTACTGAATAAGCAGTATCGCTGGTTGACGATGGACGCATAGCTCAGTTGGTAGAGCAGCTGACTCTTAATCAGCGGGTCCTTGGTTCGAGCCCAAGTGTGTCCACCAAAAAATCCTTATAAATCAATAATTTGCCTTTTTCACGTTGTGCGATAGGAGCCTAATTTTAAAGTTAGGCTCCATATAGGCTCCGTTTCATTTTTCTCGACGTTAAAAATTGGATACAAACCAAACACAACGTCGCTATTTGCACAATGATCAGCTATCATCAGCACTCCACACTAGGCGCATTGATCGTGATGAGATATAATTCCCGTCAGAAAGTGCTAAAAAACAATCATCGGCGTGACGGGAAACTTGTCCATGCGTGATCATGAACGGTCGGTGTTTGATAGCCTTGCGTATGAGATCAGCCCGAATGACACGCTCGTCCGGCAGCAAGATTTGTTAATCCGTTTGCAAAACTCAGAAGCCAAACTTGTGCCAATTTTCGAACATATTCACGTCCTCGCAAACATCTTTTTCGCTCTGGCAGGTATGGCGTTTTTGCTATCTATTGTCGCCGCATTTTGGAACCACGCTGAAGCTAAGGTTATATTAAGCAATGTGTTGTGGCCTCTATTCGTTGGCAGTTTGCTTCATCTGGCGAGTCATCTGTGGCGACATCCCGGATTTGAATTATTGCTGCCGCCGATGTTGAAGCATCCCGATTTGCAGATTTTTCATGATCATCTCAAGCGGACGGCATGCGGTGAAATCGAAGTTGGGGGAAAGCATAATCAGATGATCGCTCCAGAATTTTTGAGATCAACATGCGCCATCGTAGGCTCAGGATTTATTGATTGGTTCAGAAGATGACGGTTGCGGCGATGCAGATGGCGGACATGAAGGTGTGGGCATATCGGTCGTAACGGGCGTGAATGCGTCGCCAGCCCTTTAAACGTCCGAATATGATCTCAATTTTGTGGCCCTGGCGGTATAGAATTGTGTCATCACCGTGATTGAAGCAGTCGAAGCTAAGCAGGCCAACATGCACGATTGGTTGACGACTGGGTCGGAGCAGTCAGTCTTAATGTGCATGAATACGGGACGCACTCAATGCGCCGAACGAAGGCCTCGTTAATCTACAAGGCGACGGGCAACCTAAGAGCTATCCAAATATAGCTGGGCCACTCAAATATCAAGAATACCGTCCGATATCTGGGTATTGATATATCGACGGTGCGATCACCCGAATGGCAGGAAAGTTCGTGGCTACTGACGGGCTGATTGTCTCGACTGATTTACAGCTTTTCCCGAAAAAGGGTGCGATTATTTGGTTGGCCGAACGGGCGTCAGCTTTCAGCCCTTGCGACGAATGTCAGAGCGAGGCCCAGAAACAAGGTTGCTGCAGTGCCGGCAGCGCCAGCCGACTGAACCATGTCCATGCCCA
>JAYTMV010000185.1:0-5009 GCA_043728175.1 Sphingomonadales bacterium | reverse complement strand
TAATGGCCGTGCTTGACGAAGGCGAAGTCGTGGTTGAGCGTGACGGGCTTACGCTGCGTTCGCCCGCGCGGATTGGCGTGGTCATGCTTGATGAGGGCGTTGATGATGAAGCCCCGCCTGCTGCGCTCACTGAACGCATGGCGATAACGATTTCGCTTGAGGGCATCACGATTAGTGAAGCGCAGACGTCGTGCGGGGTGGCGGAGCCTCCACTGCTTCCACCCATTCCGCTGGGTGAAGCTGCGATCAAAACGCTGTGTGAAGTGGCGCAGGCTTTCGGCATCGATAGCGCGCGCGCACCAATCCTTGCGCTTGGTGTGGCGGCTATGGCAGCGCGGTTTGGTGCTGATAATCCGCTGGCGATTGCCGTGCGGCTTTGCCTGCTCCCACGGGCGCTTTACCTTCCACCGCCTCCACAAGATGACGAGGAGACGCCGCCCGAAACTGAAGAGACTGCACCAAATGATAATCCCGGTGAGGGCGAAGTTGGGCAGGTGGCCGATCAGATTATTGAGGCGATACGCGCGTCGCTTCCTCCTGATGTGCTTGCAGGACTGGAGAAAGCCGCCGCTACTGGACGCTCAACCCAATCAGGGCGCGGATCGGCGGCGCTGCGCAAATCGCTGACGCGCGGTCGTCCGGTTGGCGTGCGCCCCGGAAAGCCGGGGGCTGGCGCACGGCTGCATCTGATTGAAACGCTGCGCGCGGCGGCCCCCTGGCAAAAACTGCGGCGCAAGCATGATGATCGCCCCGGCATCCGGGTAAGAAGCGATGATTTCCGCATCCGCCGCTTTGCCGAACGTTCCGAATCGACGCTGATTTTTGTCGTTGATGCGTCAGGGTCAGCGGCGGTTGAACGCTTGGCCGAAACCAAGGGCGCGGTTGAGCTGCTGCTGGCCGAGGCTTATGTCCGGCGCACACAGGTTGCGCTGATCGCATTTCGCGGCAGCGGGGCGGAGATTATCCTGCCACCAACCCGTTCGCTGGTGCGTGCCAAGAAATGCTTGGCCGATATGGTCGGTGGGGGCGGGACGCCGCTTGCGGCTGGCGTGCAAGCGGGTCAGGCATTGGCAGAAGCGCAGCGCGGGCAGGGCCGCACGCCGTTCCTGATCCTGATGACTGATGGCCGCGCCAATATCGCACGCGACGGCGCACCGGGGCGGGTGCAAGCCGACGAAGACGCCAAGGCTTCAGCCAAGTTGCTTGGCTTTTCAGGCATCAAAAGCGTCGTGATCGATATAGCCGCGCGGCCGCGCGATGATGCACGCTTGCTGGCGGCGGCTATGGGGGCGGATTATGCCGCGCTTCCCCGCGTTGATGCGCAGGCGATGCGCGCGATTGTCACCACGCTCAATGCGGCCTGATTGGAACCGCGAGGGCCGTGACTGGCCCAATCGTGCCGCCAGCAGTTTCATTGAAGCGGGCGGGCTGCGCTGGCATGTTCAGCGTATGGGGCAAGGGCCAGTGCTGCTGTTGCTCCACGGCACGGCGGCGGCAACGCATAGCTGGCGCGCGCTGATGCCGCTTTTGGCCGAACGCTTTAATGTGATCGCGCCAGACCTGCCGGGGCACGGGTTTACCTCTGCTCCCAAAGAGGGCGGCTATACGCTGCCCGCAATGGCGCAGAGTGTTGCGGCGCTTTTGAGAGAGATGGGAGACACGCCCGCGATGACGATTGGCCATTCGGCGGGCGCGGCGATTGCGGTGCGGATGGCGCTTGACGGCGCGCTGACCGGGCCAATTGTCAGCATTAACGGCGCGCTGCTGCCCTTCCCCGGATTTGCCGCGCAACTGTTTCCGCAAATGGCGAAGATGCTGTTCCTCAATCCGCTGATGCCGCGTTTGTTTGCGCTGACGGGGCAGAGCGAGGGCTTCGTCCGCCGTTTTTTGGAACGCAGCACAGGCTCGCGAGTCGATGATGCAGGCGCGCTCTATTATCAGCGGCTATTCGCCTGTTCGGGGCACTGCGCAGCCGCGCTCGCGATGATGGCCAATTGGGATTTGGAAAGCCTCAAGCGCGGATTGCCGACGCTTAAAAACGCGGTCGCACTGTTCGCTGGAGAGGATGATGCTGCCGTCCCGCCGTCTGTCGCTGATCAAGTGGCAGTGCTGATTCCGCATGGAGCCGTTCGCAAATTTGCCCGGCTTGGCCATCTCGCGCACGAAGAAGCGCCTGATTTGCTTGCCGCCGCGATTATGGACATAGCGCGTGATGCTGCTATTTTGGGATTGAGTAGCGGTCGTTAAATTTGAACCGTTCGTCCTGAGCTTGTCGAAGGACTGCCCTTTTCTTTCAAACATGGTGAGTTGAAAGGCACGGCTTCGACAAGCTCAGCCCAAACGGATATGTTGCTTTAACGCTATCCAAAACAAGGCACCTTATATGTCCCAATATGCTGGTCTGATCGAAATTGTGTTCACAGCCACCGTGACACTCGGGGTACTCGCGTGGCAATATTGGACGGTGCGCGATGCGGGTAAGCCCAAGGATGCGCTACCAATAGATGCGGGGCATCCGGAAGGGGAGCATCATCCGCACAATCGGTGACCTGAGCCGTTCGAGTGACAGGCTTTCATGCACGGCGTCTGCTGCCTCACCAAACATATGCGTTGAAAGTGCTGTGCGCGCGTAAAACGGTGTGTCTTCCCAGGTTTTGCGGATGATCACCTTGCGCCCCGGATCAACGCGGGTCAGGCGCGGCATTCGCCAGCCCGTTTTGGGGAGTGTCACTTCGGAAAGCAGATCAACGGGTTCAACTGATCCATCCGCCCCAAAGCGCAGCGCCTGCGCAAAGCTGGTGCCGTCACGGCGCTTGCCCTCATAAAGCACGGCGGTATCGCGCTTCAAATGCGCGCGTGACCAGCGCCAGTCGGTAAAGCCGTCCTCAAGCGGCTCAACGCCGTAGTTCGAATCGACATAGGCTTCGCCGCTCCAACGCAGATCGGGCTTTTCGAGCATCACCTCAACAGCAGCACGCGGGGCGAGTGGCCGCCAATGATGCCGCCCGGCTGGGTCAAGCGGATAGGCTTCACCGAATAGCGCAGAAGGTTTAATTACCACGCGCCCACGCAACTTTGATCGGATGGGCGCGGTGACTTCGTTGATGTCGATCACCAGTCCTTCCTCGCTCCAGCGCAGCGCGCTTGGGCCGATGGTCAGCGTCTCAGCATCACGTTGGAGCGACGCGCGCCCTCGCTCGGTCATTGCCCAGCGGTGCCCACCCGCGCCGTAAAGCGCGACGTTGAGTGCAACATGGTTGAACGGATCACCCCGCCCAGACCAGTGATAATAAGGCGAAAAGACACTACCGATGAAGGCGATGATCGTCAGGCCGTAACGTCGGTCTTCGCTGAGGGCGTCGATATACCACCAGTGGTAGCCGCCGGGTGGAACCGCTGCGTCGAAGCGCGGGCCGCGCACAGGCTGTCGGCTGCCTGCCAGCCCGATAAGGCCGCCATCGGCACGCCCGCGCCGGGGTGCGTCCCCCCACCGGCCAGATATAATCCCGGAATCGCCGTCCGCGCGCCCGGCCGCTTGAACGCTGCTGTCCAGCCGTGCGTCGCCCGCCCGTAAAGCGCGCCCCCCGTCGCTGGGAATAGCTGGTTGAAGCCCTGCGGCGTTGTCAGTTTCAGTTGGTCTGGCGTCGCGTTTATCGTCAGCCCGCATTTCGCCAGTCGGTCGAACATCCTTGTCTGACATAGTGCAATCTCCTCAGGCGAAAAAAGCCGATGATCCCCGTTTGCGGGTGCGTTGACGATAATTTGCAGGCGCTCATGCGCACCGGGTGTAACGCCGCCGCCAGGTTGATCGCGGTCTTGCGCGCAGACATAAACGGTCGGATCAGCAGGCGGGCGGCCTTTTCCCAAAATATCAGAAAATTCGGCGGCATAATCGGGGGAGAAAAACACATTATGGCGCGAGAGGTCAAAGCCTTGCGTCGCGGCGTCTATCACCCAGCAAAACGCCGATAGCGAACGTTCGGCAGGCTTGGTTGGTTTGACCGCATGAGCAATGTCGCTGCCAAAAAGTGCCGTCGCAATCGCGGCGGGATCACAATTGGCGATGATGTGATCAGCCTTAAGCGTCGTACCATCATCAAGCCGCACCGCCGAGACTCGGCCCCCTTGCATTTCAATCTTAGCGCAGCCGGTGTTGCAGCGAATGTCCGCGCCGTTGCTTTCGACGAGTTCAGCCATTGCCTTTGCGACATGGTGCATTCCGCCCTCAACTGACCAGACGCCCGATTGCTCAACATGCGCGATCAGCATGAGCGTTGCTGGCGCAAGATAGGGCGATGACCCGCAGTAAGTGGCATAGCGCCCGAACAGTTGCTGCAACCGGGGGTCATGGAAGTAACGGCCAAGCGTATTCCACATCGAAGTAAACGGGCGAATGCTCATCATCGCGCCAATATTGGCAAAGCCGATTCGCTGCGTCAGCCCGAAGGATGAGGTTTTGCTGCCGCGCAGAAAGGGCTGTTCTAGCGTATTGTAAGTCCGCTTGGCCTGCGCACAGAATTCGCCGTAGCGCCGCGCTTCATCTGGCCCAGAAAAGCGCGCAATCGCATCAATGCTTGCTTTAATATCGGCGTGGAGGTCAAGCGTTTCGCAGTCATCCCAGGCATGACGCGCAAGAATATCGAGCGGAGCGAGTTTGATGCTGCTCGCGAAATCACCGCCAGCTTGCGCAAAAATTGATTCGAAGACCCAACGCATCGTAAAGACCGTTGGCCCGGCATCAATCGGGCGACCATCCGGCGATAGCGTGCGCAGCTTGCCGCCTACCGCAGCTTCCTTTTCAACGACCGTAACGCCAAAGCCACGCGTCGCGAGCAGTGCGGCCGCACTCAGCCCGCCGATCCCCGCTCCAATAATGACGACATGATCGCCGCGCATACTGTCTCCGTCGATAAGTCCCGTTGACCCCGGCTGGCCTGATTGCCATGACCAAACCGATCACAAGAAGCTGTCAATTTCTATTGACAGTCAAGAGGGTAAAATCGGGATGG
>JAYTMV010000184.1:0-10772 GCA_043728175.1 Sphingomonadales bacterium | reverse complement strand
TCGGGCGAACCGACTTTGTGGTCTTCATCAGAGCCTTCATGGCACCAGACCTCATAAAAATAGAAACGCGCCAGCGGGACGCCAGCGCGGTTGAGCGGCTTAATGCGCGAACAGGGGCAATTCGTCAAGGAAAAGCCGGCATTTCTTGACGGGTATTATATTACCGGATGATTTTTCCCTCGCTTGTCTGGCCTATCTCGCTCGCAACTCAAGGCGAGGGCGCTGGACGCGCGCACCTGATATTATTGTTATAAATCAGATTGGTAACGCTGCTAACAAGCTTGTCATGCTCTGCTGCGCCAACTGCGCTGGCTGATTTGCGAACCTTCAAATAATAATCGACCCAATCACAAAATTGCAGCCCGGGGTTACGATATTCACCGCCATAACCTTTACGATCAAGATACATTCTTCTCAGATTGAACCACATCGAATAGATGTCTTCAGCGGCAAAGCGGTCGCCGTTTCCTGCAAGGGTAAGATCATCATCAACACGACCATCGTACCAATCGCATAGAGCCTTTTGGACATTGAACCGGAAATTAAAACCTTCGCCAGAGGGCCCAAACACTGGCTTATTCGCATCAACACCAGGCACAGGAAGGAAGTTGTCGACAAAAATTTTGTTTCGTTCGTATCGCGCCGCGTCATCCGGATTATTATCATCAAAAACATCAGTATCACAGGCATAGCCACCTGACATTACCGCACGGGCGATCAACTGTGCCCATGCTTCCTTAAATGCAATTTGTGGGTCTCTAGCCCGCTCCGAATCGTTTGCGCTTATGCCAACACCCTTGAAGCCATAGTCTCCGTCCCAAGCTCTCAGCATTAGAACATGACCATATTCATGCGCTGGGGTTCTTCCATTAATCCAAGCAAGTCGTCCCCTATCATCACGTTCAAATTCGCTAATGGCAATCTCGGTCGGCGATCGCGTGGTAGCAGTGCTGCTTTTGTTTGAAGGATAAATATAACGGATTTCACCAAACTCTTTTTTAAAAAATGGAATATCGGTGTCACGATGGAGGGTGAGCATTGTGTCGACTGCTGAAGCATAATAGTTGGCTGCGATTGAAACTGTGTTGGGCTGGTCAGGATCAGCAGCAGTGCTGAATTTTGAGTCGGTCATCGTGATTGTCCCTGCTGATCTTACAACAAGGGGCTGAGCCAAAGTGGCATCACGATGCGAAAGTGAATAAGGATCGTTACGATCATCATTCATCGACACGCAAAACTTGCCGCCGCAAAATCGCGTCTCAATTATAAGTTGTATGGCGACGCCTACCAATCGATCCTTGCCGCAACCATCCTGAAATGGAAATCTCAGCGTATACTCTCCGGCGCTGTTGACCGTCGCGCGCGCTAGCGTATCCTGTCGTTTGCAATTAAAATTAAACGCATTTAGCGGAACATCGTCTATCTCAAGCGCCTCTACCACGAAATATTTCGCAGCAAGCCAGTTCGGGCTGCAGCCGGTTTGAATAGAATTGCATTCTGCAGCAGTTGAACCCGTAATCGATTTGCGCATTGCGAAAAGACCGTTTTCTCTGCGATCATTGTAAAAAACTCTGCCTTTGATAACGACCTCTGAAGAATTTGCGCCGCTTTCGCCTTTGTCATTATCAGTATCGGGTAGAGGCTCGGCTTCGCCTGTTTCTACATTCCGTCTACGCGCTTGCGAAGGCGCGTCGGCTTCTGGCTCCTTATTGCTAGAAAGCGGCGGCTTAGGCAGCGCACCCGCTGAGGGCTTGGAGTCGCCGTAAGAACGAGTCGGCAGCAACAAGCATATCAAAATTACTGCAAATAAAAGAGAAATTTTCTTCATCATTACCCCCATACAAAATATAGGACATGCTGACCCCTCAACTCTTATTGGTAAATAAATCTTATTTATCAAAATTATGTCAATTCTATGAAGCTCGTCAAGCGCGATAGTTGTCAAGCTTTTTATCTACCGATGCTAGGCTGTCATCTCACATACTACGGATCACCTGCTTTTTTAAAACCGACTGATTGACCATGATGAAGCATAAACGCCGTGACCAGATATAGCACGGTTGAATGGCTCGAGGAGCGTCAAGGAAAAGTGGGCATTTCTTGACGGGCATCATATTACCGGGCCATTTTCGCCGCTTTTTCGCTAAAAAATCGGCAGTTTTCCCATGATCCGATCAAACTGATGCCCGAGCACCAGCCGCCGCACCCGTCGATCCTCATCATCGCTTTCAACGTCAAGCAGCGCCTCATCCTTTAATCGGTCAATCATGATATAAAATGCGCGGTAGGACAGCGGCGAGTCGAGCATTGCCTCCTTTATCGAAACCGAACGTTTGACCATGATATAGAATAGCAGCCGTGCCGCCGGGCGCAACGCAGCTATGTTGAGCTTTTCAACAAAGAAATCATCAATCTGCAATATCTGTGATGCTGTTTCAGAAAATTTGCCTTTCGCTTTTTCACCTGCAGCGATGCGTGATGATCTCAATATTCTGGTTCGCGACCCTATTTTATTTTTCAACTATGTTCCCCTAACAAGGGCTGACGACAACAGCACTTGCAGAGATATCTCTTTATTACTGGCAAATTCCAAGACTAATTAGATATATTGATTACATATAAAAAATATACAACTATCTTCTTGTAATATTATTTCGTAAATTTCAAAGAGGTTTGGTTCTATATTATGTTGAAATTGCTCCACAAATCAGCATCAATATTGAAACGAAAGCAATGGTTGAAACCCGTTTCACGCACAAACATAGCCTGTTTACCTGAGACAGCGAGCGCATGGGGGAGTGCACTCGCTGTCTTCATTTTGCTAGGTCGTCCGCGTGAAGATCGCAGCGCAGCTTCCTCCAAAACGGATGCATTAAATGGTGAAATTCACCCCTGTCATCGCCTCGCTTGCGTTCCAAAGCGCTGTTGCATCATCACGGTTGGTAATATGAGGCCGCGCGCCGGAGTAGCGATTCATCCCTTCCTCCCACAGCACCGCGATGTTGCAATCCTCGCAGTAGACCCCGCCTTGCCCCGCGAGCAGCGGCGATACCGCGCACCAGATGCTGGTTGCCGCACCTGCTTCGACTGATTTGAAGATGTCGCTCGCTTTGCCGTCCTTATCGAACCAGCCCATCGCGACCTGCTCATCCATCGACAGATGGCGTTGCAGCGGCGTGACAATCCCACCGGGATGGACTGAAAATGCGCGGATACCGTGCGGTGCGCCAAGCGTATCAAGATGCAGCGCGAACAGCGCATTGGCAGACTTCGCCTGACCGTAAGCCGTCCATTTATCATAATCGCGGCCGGAAAAATGCGGGTCAGCCAGATCAACCCCGCCGCGCGCATGGCCGATGGAGGAAAGCGAGACCACCCGCGCGCCGGCTCCAGCCGCACGGAGCAACGGCCAAATCCGCGCGGTCATTTGAAAATGGCCAAGATGGTTGGTGGCGAACTGGCTTTCATAACCGCGTGCATCTCGCGCCAGCGGACACGCCATAATTGCTGCGTTATTGATTAGGATATCAAGCTTGGCGGTATGCGCGGCGAGATCGGCGGCAAAGGCATCAATTGAGGCGGGATCAGAGAGATCAAGCTTCAGGATCGTAACATCGCCGGCGACGCCTTCCAAATCCTTCGCCGCAACCTCGGGCCGCCGTGCTGCGACAAACACTTTCGCGCCAGCGCCTGCAAGCGCCCGCACAGTTTCAAGCCCAAGCCCTGAATAACCCCCCGTTACCAGCGCAACCTTACTGGACAGGCCGATCCCGGCGATTACCTCAGCCGCTGTAGATCGCATTCCAAAAGGCGAATTTATCGGGGTTTGGGCGGTTGTCATTGGGCTTCCTAACTGATTTTATGTCGTCCGATCACATGCATCCCCCAAGCGGTGCTGGCAACCACCAACGCGCCCACCGCCTGATGCAGCACGGCAAGGCTGATGTTCACCCCTGTCATCACTGTCGCAATGCCAAGGATGATCTGAACCCCGAACGCGCTGTGGATCGCCACGCCCGCGCGCCGCACCCCCGCCGCCTTTACCGCCCTCGCGAGAATAACAAGTGCTGCCACCGCAACCCACGCCCACCAGCGGTGGATGAAATGGATCAGGATCGGATCATTGGTAAGCGTGGCAAACCAGCCGCCCACATCAACAACCCCCTCGGGCACCACCCGCCCGTTCATCAGCGGCCAAGTGTTTGAAACCTGCCCCGCATTCAGCCCGGCGGTATAGGCACCGAACAGTAGTTGAATGAACAACACGCCCGCCACGCCCGCGCCAAGCCGCGTCATCTGCGCAGGCCGCGCCGCTGGGTTCTTCGCCAACGCCTTGAGATCAAGCGCCGTCCACACCAGCCCGCCAAGGATGAACAGCGCGGTGAGCAGATGCACCGCCAGCCGGTAATGGCTCACGTCCGTCCGCTCAGAGAGCCCCGAAACCACCATCCACCAGCCAATCGCCCCCTGCAATCCGCCAAGCGCGAGCAGCGCAAACAAGCGCAAACCATAACCGCCCGGAATCGCGCGCCTTAACGCAAACCATAGCAGCGGTAGCGCAAACGCCAGCCCGATCACGCGGCCCAACAAGCGGTGCGCCCATTCCCAAAAGAAAATGAACTTAAACGCGGCAATGCTCATGCCCGCATTGATTTCGCGGTATTCGGGCGTCGCCTGATATTTGGAGAACTCGGCCAGCCAATCGGACTCATTCAGCGGCGGCAACGCGCCCGACACTGGCTTCCACTCGGTAATCGACAGGCCCGACTCAGTCAGCCGCGTAATCCCGCCGACAACAACCATCGAAAAAACAAGGATTGCAACGGTGATGAGCCAATTGGCAATGGCATTGGGTCGGAGACTGTTTTGCATGGCTGCGATTTACGCGCGGCAACGAGCAAGGGCAATATGATCCTTATGCCTAGGGGGTACGGCCCTTAAAGCGACAAAAGATACGGCCACTCGCAGTGAGATTGTATCCTTTGTTGCTTTAAGAGGTTTCACCCTCCTCCGGAAAACTGCCGAAGGTGACACCTGAGCAGCGAGGAAAACGTAAATCATGATCAGAACATATCATAAACATTGTCGATAGGAAAGACCCTACAAACCTTATTGCTTCTTCGCGCGAACCAATCCGCCCACACCAGATTGATTTAGAGAATCGATTACAGCAGGCGCACGCAGACAGCACCCCCTTGCCGCCGTGCGCGTCCCCCGCTACGGCATTCTTTTAATGACATCGCCGCTTTTCCCCCATCGCCACTTGCTCGGCATCGCTGGTTTGCAGCCGCATGAGATCAGCTATCTGCTTGATGAGGCGGAACAGTGGGTAACGCTCAATCGGCAGGCGCATAAATATGCCGGGCGGCTTGAAGGGTTGACCCAGATCAACGCCTTTTTTGAGAATAGCACGCGGACGCTCTTGAGCTTTGAGATTGCGGGCAAGCGGCTTGGCGCGGATGTGGTCAACATGCACGCCGCGCAGTCGAGCGTTAAAAAGGGTGAGACGCTGATCGATACCGCGATCACGCTTAACGCGATGATGCCCGATGTCATCGTCATACGCCACGGATCATCAGGCGCAGTCGCGCTGATCGCTGATAAGGTTGATTGTCCGGTTTTGAACGCGGGTGACGGGCGCCATGAACATCCGACGCAGGCACTGCTTGATGCGCTCACCATCCGGCGGCGCAAGGGGCATATTCACGGACTGAGGATCGCGATTTGCGGCGATGTGCTTCACAGCCGTGTTGCGCGGTCGAATATCCTCGCGCTGACCTCGCTTGCCGCCGAAGTGCGCGTGGTTGGGCCAGCAACGCTGATCCCGCCAGCCATCGAAGCAATGGGCGTGACAGCCTTTACTGATATGGATGCCGGGATCGCCGACTGCGATGTGGTTATGATGCTCCGCCTGCAAAATGAGCGGATGGACGGCGGCTTCATTCCTTCCGCGCGTGAATATCATGCGCTTTACGGCCTCACTTATGAACGACTCAAACGCGCCAAGCCCGATGCGCTCGTCATGCATCCCGGCCCGATGAACCGGGGCGTTGAGATAGCGAGCAACGTGGCCGATGACCTCAACCGATCAGTGATTGCCGAACAGGTCGAAATGGGCGTCGCGGTGCGGATGGCCTGCCTCGACGTGCTGACACGCGGGCGTCGGGGTGTGGCAGGCAAAGCTGTATGATCGGAGATTTTATCCATAGCTTCTTTGCTAATGTACCTGATGCCTGTGGTTCAATATACAATGAGCGATCATTGCAACTGGAACTCGCGCACGCGTTTCGCATAGCTGGGTTCGGTGTTCAGTTCGAGCGCCCAATTCTGGCCTTACGGCCAATCGGATCTACGAAGAAGCCAAAGCACAATCTTGACCTTCTCATTTCTAGGGACGGGCAATCTGCGGCCATCGAATTAAAAGTGCCGTTAAACGGCCGACACCCTGAAACAATGTATGATTTTTGTGCGGACGTAGAGTTTGTGGAGTCCATTATAGCCGACGGTAAAGCTGAACATGGCTATTGCTTGATGGTTACAAACGACAAAGCGTTTTGGGATGATAGTGGCCGGGGCAGTACGATTCACGACTTTTTCCGTAAACCTGGGTCAGTTCTAAATGGGATCATCCATAAGCCAACTGGGAATGACAAGGGTATCGAGGCTGTGGTAATGTCAGGAAGCTATCATGTTGCAGATATGTGGCGCCAGATTCAGGAGAATCGTCTGATTGCAAAGGGGCGCTACCTGCTAATTGAGGTATCCCCATGACTGGCCTCTCCACAATAACCAACGCCCGCCTGATCGACGCAAGCGGCGAACGGTCTGATACGCTCTACATTGCAGGAGATAGGATCGGACTCGCAACACTCGACGATACCGAAAAACTCGACGCAACTGGCCTTCACGTTGCCCCCGGCATTTTTGATCTGGGCGTTTTTGCAGTCGATAAACCTGCCTTTATCGCGGGCGGAATTACGCGGGTTGCGCTGATGCCAGATCAATCGCCGGTACTTGATGATCCTGGGCCGGTGCAGCGCGCCGCCCTTGCCGCCAAGCCCGACCTCTGGGTGCACCCGCTGGGTGCGGCGACGCGCGGGCTTGAGGGCAAGGAACTCGCCGAATATGCGCTGATGGCACGAACGGGCGCGAAGGCGATTGCAACGGGACGCGGATGGATTGCCGATAGCGGCGTGATGCTGCGCGTGCTGACCTATGCCGCGTCACTCAATCTAACCGTGATTGCCCACGCTGAGGACGGCGGGATGACGCGCGGCGCGGTGGCAACCGCTGGTGAAACTGCGACGCGGCTTGGGCTGGCAAGTGCGCCCGCTACGGCTGAGGCGATTGCGATGGCGCGCGATATCGCGCTTGCAGAGGAGTGCGGCGCGCGGCTCCATTTTCGTCAGGTCACGACGGCGCGCGGGTTCGATCTGATCCGCACGGCGAAGACCAAGGGGTTGGCCATAACGTGCGGGATTACGCCCGCGCACCTGTTCCTGTCTGACATCGCCGTCAGCGATTTCCGCACCTTTGCGCGGCTTTCGCCTCCCCTACGCAGTGAGGATGACCGCAAGGCCGCGATTGAGGCTGTGCGCGACGGCACGATTGATGTGCTGTGTTCGGCGCATGATCCGTGCGGGCCAGAGGCGAAACGCCTGCCCTTTGCTGACGCAGCGTCGGGGATGGCGGGGGCTGAAACGTTGCTCGCGCTCGGGCTTGGGCTGGTGCGTGACGGGTTGATTGCCCTGCCCCGCTTGTTCGCGATGCTTTCGGCCAATCCAGCCGCAATATTGGGCGTAGAGGGTGGGTCGCTAGATGTAGGCGCGGCGGCTGATCTGGTGATTTTCGATGCCGAGCAACCGTGGCAAATTAACGGCGCGCGTTTTGCCGCTGCTGCTGATAATACCCCGTTTGATAAAATGCCAACGCAGGGCAAAGTCCGCCACACCATCAAAGGCGGGCGAATATTGGCCTAACGCCGTGCGGCAATTCTGGTGCTGCCACCGCGCGAAACAAACTGCATTGGCGCATCACCTGAAATCGAGCGGACGAAGCATTGCCCGCCTGATTTTTTAACTTGGGTGCAAACCTGATTTGCGGCTTCGCGGGTTACAAATCCCGAAACAGCCAGACGGAGCAGCGCACCACCCTTGACGTTTACCCGAGCGCTCGTCGGATCATAGTTGCGCAATTCGCCAACCCTATTGGCGGCGCGCTCCCACGCGGATTCGGCCTGAGCAAGTTTTGAATAGGCACCAAGCTGAACCACAAACTGCCCGCTGCGCACGCCGCGATGGATCGCGGGCACGAAGGCTGCTTTCTGCATCGTACCGCCAGTACGAACAACGGCTTGTTTGAGCGGACTTTGTTCCGCACGGATCAGCGGCGCTACGTAGGGCTTTGGTGCGTTAAGCGCGATTGACACTGTGCTTGCAGCCGCTGGTGCCTGATAGACTGGCTCGGGAGCCTTAGGCTGCTTGACCGCTTCGACTGAAGTTTCAAAAACGGGAGCGGGTTCGGCGGCGGCAAAAGCGTCAGCCGTTTCCACTTCGGGTACAGCACTCAAAACTTCGACAGCGCTGTTCTGCGGTGTTGCTTGGGCAAGCGCCTGCCCCGCTGACATAACGAGCGCAAGCCGCGCTGGCTGACCTGCGTCGGCAACCGGCGTGACGCGTAGCAGTCCGGCAACTTGATCCCATGCAGCACGCGGGCTGGCCATCAACGCCCATTCGCCCATGCGCGCGTCAACCATATCAGGCGAAAGATCCTGCGAGGCAACAACGCGCGCCTCAATCCAGCGGCCACCAAGAGCATAGGCAAGGCCAAGGTTTTGCCGCGCCTTTGCGCTGGCATCGGGGCCACGTGCGGCCTCCTGAAGCGTTGAGATCGCGCCAACAATGTCTCCGGCAAGCGCAAGCGCCAAGCCGTAGTCCGCAAGCGCAATCAGCGGGCGATGTTCTTCAAGCAAGCTCATCGCCGCGCCGTTGTCACCGCGTGCAATCTTCATCAGCGCAAGGTTGAGCGCAAATTTCCCATTACCCGGCTCAAGCGTGAGCGCATCAGCAAAACTGGTTTCGGCTGACGCAAACCGCCCCGCCGCGACATAGGCACGACCAAGCAATGAGCGATAAGATGCGTTGTTCGGCATAAGCGCCACCGCGCGTTCGGCGCGATCAAATGCCTTTGCCTTATTGCCCTTGGCGCTGGCCAGAATTGCCGACGCCTCATCTGCATAGCCTGCCGCCTTTTTCACAGCGACGCTGGGATCCGAAGCCGTCACCGCACGAGCCTGCTGCGACACTGGGCCAAATGCCGTCATGCTTGTGCCGATAACGAGCGTTGACACTGCGAATTTGGCAAATTTGGAGCTATTCATTTTTTCTCTCCGGATGAATTGGTCAAGCTGGGTTATCCAAGCGTTGCCAGGCGACTATTTTCGGGTTGGTTTGCGAGAAACTCATCGAGTGCTTGCGTGACGATTTGCTGTGCTGAACGGTGGTTCACGGCGCAGACTAAGCGGAGCCGCAAGTGACGGTCTGGATCAAGCCGCAGCGTAAACGCTGCCTTTGCCTTGGCCCCCGGTGCGGCGCGCGCGATTGGCATGAAAGCGGATGCAACAGGCTGTACCATAGCAGGCGGCTCAATCATCGCCGCAGCGGGTTCAAGCGGTGGCGATGGTGCCTCAAATCGCTGAGCCAGTTCCTCCTGCTGCACAACGACGCGCGGCGGGATGACGAGCGTTGCAATCGGCGCATTGTGAAGCGCAACCGGCACGGCGGGTGTGGACGCAGACGTATCATCGCCCATGTCGTTCCAACCGAGATCATCAAGCGGCTCATGCGCAACAGCGAGGCCAGAACCGTCACCATTAAAACGGAAGCTTTGCGGGCGCATTGCTGGCTTGGCACTGCCCTTGCGGGCAAGCAAGCTTGGCGAAAGCGAAGCGAAGGGTTTGGGTTCGGTCATTGCGCGCCCCCCTATCACTGGCCGACGCCGCGACGACCGAAGCCACCGCCGGCAGCCCGGTTTTGAAGTGGCACAGGTTGCGCACCAGGTACGACGAACACTGTGCGGCGGAAATTCTTTTCAAGCCGATCAGCGATATAGCGCCAAAGCTCAACGACTTCCTGTGCGGAACGGCCTTTGGGATCGACCTCCATCACAGTGCGGCCATCAATCATTGACGCGGCATAATCGGTGCGGTGATGCAAAGTGACCGGGGCCACCGTGCCGTGCTGAGACAGCGCAACGGCGGCTTCATACGTAATCTTGGCCTTCGGTGTTGCTCCGTTGACGACGAACAGCAATGGCTTGCCAGCGCGTTCGCACAGATCAACTGTTGCACCAACGGCGCGCAAATCATGCGGGCTTGGTCGCGTCGGAATAACGATAAGCTCGGCCACCGTAATCACGCTCTGAATTGCCATCGTGATCGCTGGTGGCGTATCAATCACCGCAAGCTTGAAGCCCTGCTGACGCAGCGTCTCCAGATCAGATGCGAGTCGCGCAACAGTTGTCTGCGCAAAGGCAGGCAGTTCGGATTCACGTTCATTCCACCAATCGGCAAGCGACCCCTGCGGATCGATATCGATAAGGACTACCGGGCCAGCACCCGCCAGTTGTGCCTGAACCGCGAGGTGACCAGACAATGTTGTCTTGCCCGAACCACCTTTTTGCGATGCCATCGCTAAAACGCGCATAAATATCCTTGATCTTGCAATTTGGTCTCGAACGAATGACACACAGATGGCTAAAATCTGGTTAATGAA
>JAYTMV010000183.1:0-16210 GCA_043728175.1 Sphingomonadales bacterium | reverse complement strand
CGCTGCGGCGGCGCTTCTCTAGCGAGTGTCGCTTAACGACATTGTTACAACCCCGATACGGAGCGACCAATTATGGCCGAAGCCAGAAACACGTCTGCGCCAAACGGAGCCACCGGCGTCTTGGTTTTGGCGAGCGGCGAAGTCATCTGGGGCAGGGGTTTTGGTGCCGAGGGTGCGGCGGTCGGCGAAGTTTGTTTCAACACCGCGATGACGGGCTACCAAGAGGTGATGACTGATCCGAGCTATGCCGGGCAGATCATCAATTTCACCTTCCCCCACATCGGCAATGTCGGCACCAATGATGAAGATGTCGAAGCGATCATCGCTCACGCGCTTGGTTGTATCACCGCGCAGGATGTGACCGCGCCGTCAAACTTTCGTTCCACGCTCCATTTTGACGCGTGGATGAAGGCCAATGACCGGATTGGCATTTCAGGCGTTGATACCCGCGCGCTGACTCGGTTGATCCGCACAAAGGGCGCGCCCAACGCGGTAATCGCGCATGCGGCGAACGGGGTGTTTGATGTGGCGACGCTGCTGGCGCAGGCGCGCGGCTGGCCGGGGCTTGAGGGCATGGACTTGGCCAAGGACGTGACGACGCGGCAGGGCTACAGCTGGGATCAAGGGTTGTGGGGGTTAGTTCCCCTCCCGCTTGCGGGAGGGGCTAGGGGTGGGCCTCCAAATGCGCACCCCGTTGATGGCCCCACCCCCAGCCCCTCCCGCAAGCGGGAGGGGGGCAAGAAAGTCGTTGCCATAGATTATGGTATTAAACACAATATTTTGCGCAATTTAGTTGATGTTGGATGCGAAGTAATCACAGTTCCCGCCACCGCCAGTTTTGATGACATCATGGCGCATAACCCCGACGGGCTGTTCCTCTCCAACGGGCCCGGCGATCCCGCCGCGACGGGCAAATATGCGGTGCCTGTAATCCGTGAGTGGCTCGCAACGGGCAAGCCGTTGTTCGGTATTTGCCTTGGCCACCAAATGCTCGGGCTGGCGGTGGGCGCGAAGACGGTGAAGATGCACCAGGGCCATCGCGGCGCGAACCACCCGGTCAAACGGCTGAGCGACGGTGCCGTCGAGATTACAAGCATGAACCACGGCTTCGCGGTGGACGCCGAGACATTGCCCGCGAATGCCCGCGCAACGCATGTCAGCCTGTTTGACGGCAGCAACTGCGGCTTTGAACTGGTCGATGCGCCAGCGTTCAGCGTACAATATCATCCGGAGGCAAGTCCGGGGCCAATGGATAGTCACTATCTGTTTGAACGGTTCGCGGGGATGATGGGATGAGAGGCTTGATTTTCCTTGCCCTTACAATTGTAGGGTGTTCATCGGTTACAGACGTCAACAAGTCGATTGCGCGCCTATGCAATGTGGATGATGCGCTGGTTCAGTCGCAGATGGCTCAATGGAATAGCTCAAAAGAAGATGTGCACGGTACAATTGGCGAATGCTCCGTATTGGGAAGCCCCGGAAATTTGCGGGTCGTATATGTCGGTACTAATTAAGCGAGCTAAATGGATGCCCAAGCATACTGACATCCAATCCATCGTCATCACCGGCGCCTCCCTCGCCCCCTTTAGGGGGAGAGGGAAGAGACGCGTAGCGGCGAAGCGAGCGGGGGGCATCAGCCCTCCCAAGGGTTTATCAGCGGCACCCCAATCCAGTCAAAATCCTTCACATTCCGAGTGGCAATTGGGATCGCGCGATGCTGTGCCTGCGCAGCGATCAGCATATCGATCACTTGCGGCTGCCGCGCCTTCACTTCGGGGCGGGCTGCAATCTGGCCGTAACAATGCGCGGCATCCGCGCCAAATTCGAGCGTCTGGCCGTAGTAGCGCGATTGCAGGCCGGAGAGCCACGCCTCAAGATAGTGGCGTTTGTCAGCCGAGCCAGCAAGTTCAATCCCGTATCGTATCTCCGCAATCACTAGCACTGACAGCGCCAGATCATCGTCATTGGCTTCCAGCCAAGCCAGCACAGCCGGATCGCCGCGTGGCTTGGTCAGCTCGCTCCAGACATTGGTATCGACCAGAATCAAAAGTCTGGCGCTTCCAGTTTGGTGCTCATGCGCGGCGGCAGGTTGAGGCCAACGCCGTTTGCCAAACGGCGAAGTTCGGCCATCGCGTCCTTGGCAGTCATGAAGCGAATTTCGGCATATTTGCTGGTATCAAGCACCCCTTCACCAGCACCATCGGCAATGCGAATCAATTCACGCACAATATCCCCCCCCGTTGGAGTAGTTTGAACAGACGTATCATACCGAAACGTCTGCCGTTCTTCGGCAAGATAGCCGGGAGCCGGAGCTGCTTCGCCAAAATCAGCCGAAATCACCAATTGCCGCAGATGTTCCTCCATCGAACGGCCATGCGCCGCCGCAATTTGGCGGAAGCGCTGTTTGGCATCTTCGGGGATGTTGCGAACGGTAAAACTTGCCACGTGCCACCTCCTATGATCTCAATGCAATCAATGTATGCAATGAAAGCGTTTTAGTCAATGCCTAAAAGAACCGACATATCCTCAATCCTCATCATCGGCGCTGGCCCGATCATCATCGGCCAAGCGTGCGAGTTTGATTATTCGGGCACACAGGCGGTCAAGGCTTTGAAGGAGGAGGGCTACCGGATCATCCTCGTCAATTCGAACCCGGCGACGATCATGACTGATCCCGAGCTGGCCGACGCGACCTACATTGAACCAATCACGCCAGAGATTGTCGCCAAGATCATCGAAAAAGAGCGCCCCGACGCTGTCCTGCCAACGATGGGCGGGCAGACGGCGCTTAATACCGCGCTCGCGCTGTTCAACGATGGGACGCTGGCGAAATACGGCGTTGAGATGATTGGCGCCGATGCCGAAGCGATTGATAAGGCCGAAGACCGGATCAAATTCCGCGATGCGATGACCAAGATTGGGCTTGAAAGCGCGCGGTCGGGGATTGCGCACAGCCTTGATGAGGCGCTTGGCGTGCTTGAGCGCACTGGCCTGCCGTCGATCATCCGGCCAAGCTTCACGATGGGCGGCACCGGCGGCGGGATCGCTTACAATCGGCAGGAATTTATTGAGATTGTAACGGGCGGGCTTGATGCTTCGCCGACGACTGAGGTGCTGATCGAGGAGTCGCTGCTCGGTTGGAAAGAATATGAGATGGAGGTGGTGCGCGATCGCAACGATAATTGCATCATCATCTGCTCGATTGAGAATATTGACCCGATGGGGGTGCATACGGGCGACTCAATTACCGTTGCGCCAGCGCTCACGCTCACGGACAAAGAATATCAGATTATGCGCAATGCGAGTATCGCGTGCCTTCGTGAAATTGGCGTAGAAACAGGCGGTTCTAACGTACAGTTCGCAGTCAATCCCAAGGATGGCCGCCTGATCGTGATTGAAATGAACCCGCGCGTTTCGCGGAGTTCGGCGCTGGCCTCGAAGGCGACTGGCTTTCCAATTGCGAAGGTCGCGGCGAAGCTTGCGGTTGGCTATACACTTGATGAAATTACCAACGATATCACTGGTGCAACGCCCGCCTCGTTTGAGCCAACGATTGATTATGTCGTCACCAAAATCCCGCGCTTTGCCTTTGAAAAGTTCAAAGGGGCTGAGCCGTTGCTCTCAACGGCTATGAAGAGCGTCGGCGAAGTGATGGCAATTGGACGAAATATTCATGAGAGTTTGCAAAAGGCGCTGCGTGGGCTTGAGACGGGGCTTTCGGGCTTCAACTATGTTGATGGCCTTAAAGGCGCGTCAAAGGATGATCTGATCGCGGCACTTTCGCGGCCAACACCTGATCGGTTGCTCGTCGCGGGGCAGTGTTTGCGTGAAGGGATGAGAGTCGCCGAAATCCATGATGTCGCGAAATATGATCCGTGGTTCCTTGAACGGATCGCCGAGATTGTCGCGGCGGAGCGTGAAGTAGTTAGCGGCGGTTTGCCGCAGGATGCCGCCGGAATGCGCCGCCTCAAGGCGATGGGTTTTTCGGATAAGCGCTTGGCGTTCCTCGCGCTTGAGTCGGCCCATGTCCGGCCCGGCATGGAAAGCGCGATCCGGCGCGGCTCTGGTCTGATCCGCGATGCGATCGTTGCGATGACTGGAGGGATTACCGAGGATGAAGTGCGCGCGCATCGCCACAAACTCGGCGTGCGGCCCGTATTCAAGCGGATTGATACCTGTGCTGCCGAATTTGAGGCGAAAACGCCCTATATGTATTCCACCTACGAAGCGCCCAGTTTCGGCGCGCCAGAGTGCGAATCCGCGCCGACCAACCGTGAAAAAATCGTCATCTTAGGCGGCGGGCCAAACCGGATCGGGCAGGGGATTGAGTTTGACTATTGCTGCTGCCACGCCTGCTTTGCGCTGTCGGATGCGGGCTATGAGACGATCATGGTCAATTGTAATCCGGAGACGGTCTCAACCGATTATGACACCTCAGATCGGCTGTATTTTGAGCCTCTGACAGCGGAGGATGTCCTCGAAATCCTCCATGTCGAAAAGCAGAACGGCACGCTTAAAGGCGTGATCGTCCAGCTCGGCGGGCAAACGCCGCTTAATCTTGCCAGCGCGCTTGAGGCGGCGGGTATCCCAATCCTTGGCACATCGCCCGATGCGATTGATCTGGCCGAAGACCGCGAGCGTTTTGCCGCGCTGATCAACAAACTAAAGCTGAAACAGCCCAAGAACGGCATCGCGCGCAGCCGCGAAGAAGCGATTAAGGTTGCCGATTCAATCGGTTATCCAGTGCTGATGCGGCCAAGCTACGTGCTAGGCGGGCGGGCGATGGAGATTGTTGATACGCAGGCGCAGCTTGAAAACTACATCCAGACGGCGGTGCAAGTGTCGGGCGATTCGCCCGTGCTGATCGACCGCTATCTCCGCGATGCCATCGAGGTTGACGTTGATGCGATTGCCGACGGCACTGATGTTGTGGTTGCGGGCATTCTCCAGCATATCGAAGAGGCTGGGGTTCATTCGGGAGATAGTGCTTGCTCGCTGCCGCCGTACAGCCTGCCCAAGAATATCATTGATGAGATCGCGCGGCAAACCGACGTTCTTGCGCGCGCGCTCAAGGTGACGGGCCTGATGAACATCCAGTTCGCGGTCAAAGACGGTGCGGTTTACCTGATTGAGGTCAATCCGCGTGCCAGCCGGACGGTGCCTTTCGTTGCCAAAGCGATTGGTGCGCCAATTGCCAAGATCGCTTCGCTGGTGATGGCGGGGCATAAACTAAAGGATTTGCCGCCGATCAATCTTGATGTGAAGCATATCGCGGTGAAGGAGGCGGTGTTCCCCTTCGCGCGCTTCCCTGGCGTTGATCCAGTCCTCTCACCCGAAATGAAATCAACCGGCGAAGTGATGGGAATCGCTGACGATTTTGCAACAGCCTTTGCAAAGGCACAAATTGGCGCGGGCACGATGTTGCCAACAGCGGGAACGCTGTTTGTATCGGTCAAGGAAAGCGACAAAGCAGTAATCGTGCCCGCCGTTCGCACGCTCGCGGGGCTTGGCTTTACCGTAATCGCGACGCGCGGGACGGCGCGTTATCTCGAATCCGAAGGGATCACGGTCGACACGGTCAACAAGGTTGCCGAAGGGCGACCCCATATTGTTGACCGGATCAAAGACGGTGAGATCGCACTGATCTTCAATACGACGGAGGGCTGGCAGTCTTTGAAGGACAGCGAGTCGATCCGTCGGTCAGCGCTGATGGCGAAAGTGCCGATCTTTACAACAGCGGCGGCGTCGCTCGCAGCGGCAGAGGCAATATCGGCTTTACGCGAACGAACACTTGAAGTTCGCGCTTTGCAATCCTATCATTTAGGTAGCACGCGCTGATCCCAAAAAGTGAAGTGTCGAAGTGAGTGGCCTGCATCGTCGGGCCGCAGCCTCCGCTATTTTGACTCGATAATATTTAAGTGAAAGTGTTTACCAATGGCGACTGCTGAAAAAATGCCGATGCTTGCTGAAGGCCATGCGATGCTGATTGAGCATCTTAGTCGGCTTAAGGTTGAGCGCCCGCAGATCATCGACGCGATTGAAGAAGCGCGCGCGCACGGCGATCTCTCTGAAAACGCCGAATATCATGCGGCGAAAGAGCGGCAGGGCCAAGTTGAGGCGACGATCAGCGATCTTGAGGATAAGCTCAGCCGTGCGATGGTGATTGATCCGTCAACGCTGTCGGGCGATAAAATCGTCTTTGGCGCTACGGTCACGCTGCTTGATGAGCATGAAAAGCCAATCCGTTATCAGATTGTTGGCCAGCCCGAGGCTGACGCCAAAACGGGCAAGATTTCTTACAATTCGCCGCTCGGTCGCGCACTCATTGGTCGCAAGGTTGATGAGGAAATCGAAGTCACCGTGCCGTCAGGTGATCGATACTATCTGGTGTCAAAGATCGAGTTTATCTGACCGTGGAAGCGCCGTCACGCCAACCCGTGACTGATAGTATCGTCATCATAACCGCGCTGGCGTGGCTTGCGGCGGTGCTGCTCGGGCTTTCAAGCATTATTCCCTATGCGGGCGGGTTCATCCCTGCACTGTTCGGCGCGACCGAAGCTGATACGATCAGGGCGCTTTCTGATGGTGGGCTGACATGGCGCGTCCCGTCTGATCTCACGCCGCTGACCGCGACCTTGATCCACGGCGGGTTTGGCCATGTCGCGATGAATCTGCTGACGCTGCTGTTTTGCGGGCGCGTGGTTGAGAAAGTGCTCGGCGGCTGGTCAATCGCGTTTCTGTATCTGGTTGGCGCCTATGCGGCGGCGTCGGCACATTATTTCGCCAATGCAGGGCAGATTGTGCCAATGATCGGCGCGAGTGGCGCGATTTCAGCCGTGGTGGGTGCTTATGCAATGCTGTTCAGCCGCAGTCGCGCGCGGCGGATCGGGCCGATCCCGGCGCATTATGTCCATGCGCTATGGCTTGCTGTCGCGTGGACAGCGCTTCAATGGCTGATTGGGGTTGCGCTGTTGACCACAGGTCAGAATATCGCGGTCGCCGCACATATTGGCGGTTTCCTTGCCGGGCTGATGTTCGCGCGGACTTTGCTCGCCATGCGGTACCGCGACGCATAATTAGCCGTCAAAAAAAAAGGGGCAGCGCCGAAACGCCACCCCCTTAATCAAAATCAGGCTGTTACAGTGCGAACGCTTTGACGGCGACGTGCTGCGGCACCGATGAGGCCAAAGCCAACAATCATCATCGCCCAAGTTGCGGGTTCAGGAACGGCATTACCAATCGTAAGATTGTCAAGCACGAACGAAACGCTTTGCGTGCGCTGGCCACCGGGGCCAAACGCGATCGACTTGATCAGCTTGTCCGAGGAAATGCCGAAGAATACGGCCAAACCGTTGGTGACCGGTATCCCAAAAAGTTGATTTGTGTTGTCGCCGAAAGTCACAAGCGCGTCAAAACCTTGGTTAAACGGCGCATCGAATCCAACAGCCTGTACGCCGTTAGCTGTACCAAAAGTCGTCGCATCGAAGAACAGGTTGAAGCTACCATTGCAGCCTGCACAATAAGTGCCATTGCTCTGAATGATGTTTAGATTCTGAAAGCCCGTTGTTTGGTAACGTGTTTGCCCAACGATTGCTGAAAATGGCGCATCAGCGGTGATCGAAAAACCAGGCTGGTAGCCACGTGTTGTGTCGTATGTATCAGTGAAAGAGCGCGACAGTGTCGACTGGAACGCCGCGCGGTTGTTGAACGTGACTGTCGCTGCATTTGCAGCGGATGTAAGTGCGCTTGCGGCCAGTGCGGCTAGGGCGATTGATTTCATGAATTTCATTATAAAATCCCCAGTTAGAAACTAAAAAACACCCCTGTTTTCAGGGGTATGGGGCGACGTTTCGGTTTTGCCGATTGCGTTTGGCTCTAACCATTAATATGACGTTAGCAAGTGTTTATGACACGTTAACTGTCATTTATTCGGGATAATTATGGCCATGTCCTGCTTTGGGACAGTGGGGCACGGCCACGTGAACAAATGCCGTTAATTCAGCTGTTGCGCTCAATCATATCGGGTTGAAGCAAGCGGTGGAGGTGGACAACGACATATTTCATCTCAGCATCGTCAACAGTCTTTTGCGCTGCCGCACGCCATGCTTTTTCAGCACTTTTGAAATCGGGAAACATGCCAACGATATGGATCGATGACAGATCTTCAAAATTGAGCGTGCGTGGGTCTTCGACGCGCCCACCAAAAACGAGATGAAGATTGCTCATATAACACTTTCGGATTGTTTATAGCCGTTCATGTCGAGCGAAGTCGAGACATCGGTTGCTGAGTGTCTCGACTTCGCTCGACATGAACGGGTCTTCTTTAGGGCTTCTTGCGGACAGCGTCGGTTGCGGCTTTTGATGCGGTTGCGGCGGCTTGGCCGATCTTGTCAATCACACTGCGAAGCTGATCACGCGCGGCACCGCTATTAAGGCCAAGCGCGTCAAGCTGTTCCTTGCCCGCATCGCGCGCCGCTTTTGCGGCGGCACTTGCGCCACTGCGGACTTTGTTGCTGGCACTGCCTAACATATCGCTTTCGCGCTTCGTTTTTGGGAGCAAAGCCGCTGCAATCGCGCCAATCGCGAGCCCACCGACAAGGGCGGCAATCGGATTTTTCTCAAGGCTCTCATTGGTCTTAGTCTTGGCTGAGCCAGTGACCTTGGCCGATGTCTGCCGAACAGCTTTCACCACGGTTTCCGCCTTTTCTTTGCCACTGCCGTAAGCATCAGCCACTTTCTTGCGAAGCTCTTCGCCGGTGGGTTTGGGACTATCAGTCATCGATTTTCTCCGGTGTGAGGCGCTTTGCCAGCGCGTTTAACAAGGGCCTGCGAAAAAGATAGGCCAATCCGGCGCTAATGGCACCCAGTGCAATGACCGGGCGGGCTTTGCGCTGAGTTGCCACCGCCGTTGCGGCATCAACCGCGTGTTTGCGCGCCACTGATTTCACATCAGTCATCAGTGATGCTGGCTGCACGCGACCGCGTATCTCATCAATGCGCGTCATCAGCCGCGACTTGCTGGCCTCTGCATCGGCCTTGCGATCATCGAGTTCGCTCATCTGTCTTCGGGCCGTTTGAGCACAGCCTTGATCCGCCGCGTGCCCAGTTTTAGCAGCAACGCCGCAAGCGCAAGCCCGCTGAGCGTAACCGCTAAGACCGCCGAACCAGCGCCGATGATCGGCGCAAGCAGCCAAATCAGCGCCACCGGCAGAGCCATGAGAACGCCTGTCGCAAACGCAATCGCAACACCAATCATGATTAAGCCGGGCACCGCAAAATGCGCGCGTTCACCCGCCTGCGCCTTGAGATATTCGACCTCAGCGGTCGCAAAGCTGCGCGCATCGCGCGTCAGCTCAACCAGCAGACTCGAAAGTGCTGGGCGCTCAGGCGCTTCGATCGGCGGCTCAGCGTCACTCATGATTGGATCAGGCAATTGGCTCAGGCATCATCGCGGTCGTTTGATCCCGCTTTGACCAGCCTAGTCAGCAGAAAGCCAACGGCTGCTGCCGCACCAATCGCAATCGCGGGCTGCTTGCGGACGAACTCGCGGGTGTCGGCAACAAGATCATCGATGTCCTTGTCCTTGAGTGTGCCCGCAGCACCCGAAACCGCGTCGGCCGCCTTGCGCGCATAATCGCCGTAGGATGTGCCGAGCCGTTCATCAACACTCTTTGCAAGGTCAGTAACGGTCTGCGATAGGCTATCGAGCAGGTCAGTCGCCTTATCCTTGCCCGTGTTGGCATATTCGCGCGCTTTGTCGCCTGCTTTATCCTTAAACGAACCTGCCTGATCGCGCAGCGTTTCGCCAACGGGCGCTGAAAGCATTGCGGTTGGCTTTGGCGTGGTTTTGCTCGTCGTTTTTGCCTTAGCGGCTGCGGGTTTTGCAGCGCTGCCTTTGGCTGGGGTCGCCCGTTTTGCAGGCGCAGTTGCTGTTGTTTTCTTTTCGGCCATGATGATCAATTCCTTTCAGACATAAACGCATTCCTGCGCGGAAAGTTGCTTCAAACCCTGAACGCCGATATGGGCACCCCCATTATCACCGATCCTTCTGGGAGCCTATATAATGACCGCGATCCTCGATATCCATGCCCGTCAGATTATTGATAGTCGCGGCAACCCGACGGTTGAGGTTGATGTGATGCTTGAGGATGGCAGTTTTGGCCGTGCAGCTGTGCCGTCTGGCGCATCTACAGGCGCGTATGAGGCGGTTGAACTGCGTGACGGTGATCTGGGAAGTTTCCTTGGTAAAGGCGTGCAAAAGGCAATTGACGGCGTAAACGGAGAGATTGCTGACGAACTGCGCGGGCTTGAGGCCGAAGATCAGGGTGAGGTTGACGGCGCGATGATCGCGCTTGATGGCACCGAAAATAAGGCGCGATTGGGCGCGAATGCGATCCTCGGGGTCAGCCTTGCCGTGGCGAAGGCCGCAGCAGATTCGCGCGGGCTTCCGCTGTACCGCTATGTCGGTGGCGTTTCGGCGCACATGCTGCCCGTGCCAATGATGAACATTATCAATGGCGGCGCACATGCCGATAATCCTATCGATTTCCAAGAATTCATGGTGATGCCGGTTGGGGCCGAAAGCCTGTTTGATGCCGTTCGGATGGGTTCTGAAATTTTCCACACGCTCAAGAAAAAGCTTCATGACAAGGGATTGGCGACGGCAGTTGGCGATGAAGGCGGCTTTGCGCCAAATCTAGCGTCTCCGGCCGAAGCACTTGATTTCATTATGGCGTCGATTGAGGCAGCGGGATACCGCCCCGGAGACGATGTCATGCTCGCGCTCGACTGCGCGGCGACTGAATATTTCAAGGACGGTGCCTATCATCTTGACGGTGAGGGCAGGGTGCTTTCTTCGGCCGAAAAGGTTGATTATCTCGCGGATATCGCCCGCCGCTATCCAATCCTTTCGATTGAGGACGGGATGGGTGAGGATGACCGTGAGGGCTGGAAGCTGCTCACCGAAAAAATCGGTAAGACCGTTCAACTTGTCGGCGATGATTTGTTCGTCACCAATCCCGTGCGGCTGCGTGACGGGATCAATGAGGGGCTGGCCAATTCAATCCTGATCAAGGTCAATCAGATTGGCACACTCACCGAAACCCTTGCGGCGGTCGATATGGCGCACCGCGCGGGCTATACTGCCGTTATGTCGCACCGTTCGGGCGAAACTGAGGATGCGACGATCGCTGACCTTGCGGTCGCCACCAACTGTGGGCAAATCAAAACCGGCAGCCTTGCCCGATCAGACCGGCTCGCAAAATATAATCAGCTTATCCGCATCGAAGAAGAATTAGCAGGTGTTGCTAAATATGCCGGACGGGAAGCTTTTTTACGCTTTAGGGGTTGATTCGCTAAGTCGGTTGTGATTCAAGCATTGTTCATGAAGCGGGCCAAAAAACTTATCTTATTGTTGCGTTCTGCATTTTTGCCCGCAATCGCATTCACAATTATTGCTTTTTTCGGAAGCTACGCGCTGTTCGGATCGAACGGTGTGCTTGCTTGGGGCGATTACAGCCAGCGCTATGAAGTGCGCAAGGTTGAGCTTGCGCTGGTGCAGCAGGAAAAGGCCGAGCTTGCCAACCGGGTGAAGCTACTTGATCCGCGCCACGCCAATCCTGACATGGTGGATGAGCTTGTCCGCCGCGATCTTGGCCTTACCCACCCTGATGAAGTGATTATCCCGATCGAGTAAGCCTTTTTCACCGCTCTGGTGATTGCGCATCGCGTCGCTTGCGTCCTATAGACTGTGCTTAGCGTAGCCGTGTTGACGTAGCGGAAGGATCGACTTTTGGCCAAAACCCCCACTCCTAAATTGCTTGATACGCCGCGCACGCCAAAGCGGTACAAGGCCAGCAAGGATGAGCTTCTCAGTTTTTATCGCGAAATGGTGCTGATCCGCCGTTTTGAGGAACGCGCTGGCCAGCTTTACGGGCTTGGTTTGATTGGTGGATTTTGCCATTTGTACATCGGGCAAGAAGCAGTTGCGGTGGGGCTGCAATCTGCACTTGAGCTTGGCAAGGATAGCGTGATCACAGGCTACCGCGATCACGGCCACATGCTTGCCTACGGGATTGATCCAAATCTGATCATGGCTGAACTGACCGGGCGTGCAGCGGGCATTTCGCGCGGCAAGGGCGGATCGATGCACATGTTTTCGACCGATCACAAGTTTTACGGCGGCCACGGCATTGTCGGCGCGCAGGTCGCGCTTGGGACGGGCCTTGCGTTTGGCCACAAATATACCGGCGATGGTGGCGTTTGCTTGGCCTATTTCGGTGACGGGGCGGCGAACCAGGGTCAGGTTTACGAAAGCTTCAATATGGCTGCGCTTTGGAAACTGCCGATCATCTTCGTTATTGAGAATAATGGTTACGCCATGGGCACCAAAGTTGCACGGGGCAGCGCTGAAACCGATTTCCACCGTCGGGGCGACTCGTTCCGCATTCCGGGGATGCAAGTCAACGGGATGGACGCGCTTGAAGTGCGGGGTGCTGCTGAGGCTGCGCTTGAATTCGTCCGCGCAGGCAATGGCCCGCTGCTGATGGAGCTTAAGACCTACCGTTACCGTGGCCACTCAATGTCTGATCCGGCAAAATACCGCTCACGCGAAGAAGTGCAGGATGTCCGCGAAAAATCCGATCCGATAGAGGGGCTTAAGAAAGACATGGCCGAGGCTGGCATCAGTGAGGATGCGATCAAGGATATCGATAAGGACATTCGCAAGATCGTGGCAGAAGCCGCTGATTTCGCTGAAACTTCGCCTGAGCCGGAGCCGCATGAACTTTATACTGATGTTTTGGTGGGGCAATATTGATGGCTATCGAACTCAAAATGCCCGCACTTTCCCCAACAATGGAGGAGGGCACACTCGCCAAATGGCTTGTGAAAGCCGGAGACAGTGTAAAATCTGGAGACATCCTTGCCGAGATCGAAACCGACAAAGCAACGATGGAATTTGAAGCGATTGATGAAGGTGTTGTCACCGAGATTCTGGTCGCTGAAGGCAGCGAGGGGGTTAAGGTCGGCACGGTGATTGCGCGAATTACGGGTGATGATGAGGAGGCTGCGCCTTCTAAACCACTAGTGTCGAGCGCAGTCGAAACACCTGCACCTGCGGTTATCGTTGCAGTTCCGCCTCCGGCCCTCGTTGTTGCGCCCGCCACAAATGGTGAAACCGTCAAAACAACCGTGCGTGAGGCATTGCGTGATGCGATGGCCGAAGAAATGCGCGCCGATGACCGTGTGTTCGTGATGGGAGAAGAAGTCGCCGAATATCAGGGTGCGTATAAGGTGACCCAAGGGCTGCTTGATGAATTTGGCCCGCGCCGTGTTATCGACACGCCAATAACCGAATACGGCTTTGCTGGGATAGGTGCCGGGGCCGCGATGGGCGGGCTTCGTCCGGTGATCGAATTCATGACGTTTAACTTCGCGATGCAGGCGATTGATCACATCATCAATTCGGCAGCAAAGACCAATTATATGTCGGGCGGCCAGATGCGCTGCCCGATTGTGTTCCGTGGCCCCAATGGCGCAGCTTCCCGCGTGGGCGCGCAGCACAGCCAGAATTTTGCACCGTGGTACGCCAGTGTCCCCGGCTTGATCGTGATCGCGCCTTACGATGCGGCAGACGCCAAGGGATTGCTCCGCGCGGCGATCCAATGTCCCGATCCTGTGGTGTTCCTTGAAAATGAACTGCTTTATGGGCGCAGCTTTGATGTGCCCGTTGGCGATGTCACGCTTCCCATCGGCAAGGCGCGGACGATGCGCTCCGGCAAGGACGTAACGATTGTCAGTTACTCAATCGGCGTTGGTTTAGCGCTTCAAGCTGCCGAGCAATTGGCGGCGCAAGGGATTGATGCCGAAGTGATTGATCTGCGCACGCTGCGCCCACTCGATACCGCCGCCGTGCTAGAAAGCCTGTCACGCACCAACCGCATGGTTGTGGTTGAGGAAGGCTGGCCCGTGTGCTCAATCGCAAGCGAGATTATTGCAGTCTGCATGGAGCATGGTTTTGATGACCTTGACGCACCCGTCGCCCGTGTCCTTGATGAGGATGTCCCGCTGCCCTACGCCGCAAACCTCGAAAAACTCGCGATTGTTGATGTGCCGAGGATCGTGGCGGCGGTAAAGCGGACGTGCAATCGTTGATGGGGTCTAAGTGCAGGTCGCGACTGTGGCTGCGGGATTGGGATTGTAAATCTGCGCCAGATCACGCGGGTCGCGGTTGATAAACGATGCTTCGTGGCGAATTGTCCGGTTGCGCAGGAAGAAACCGGTAAACAGCGGCTGATAGGTGTAGGTCACCTCGACAAACATGACTGCCGTATCCACTGGGGCGGTAACACGCCCGGTCGCTGGCCCCATGCCGAGGAAGGCGGTGCCCGTTGCCCCTGTGCCTTGGGCGCCATAGCTTGGCGCAACAGCCAAACTGCCAAAGCAGCGCTGCCAGTGAATCCACTGCCCGCCAGCCGCATTACGTTCAAGGCTTGAAAGTACGACGCGGCCATTTGGTCCGAAATTGAGGCCAGTCGTTTGACGCTGAAAACCGATCAACCCATCATTAACATCGGCCTCACGGATTTGCACCGATGACAAAGAGGATTCGAGACCGACGCGAGACATATTATCAGCGAGCGCCATCGCCGCTTGGCTAATCTTCATATTGGTGTTGGCGTAATTTGTCAGTTCAATGCCGCCAATACCCAAACTCGTAAGGATGGGGATGACATAGGCGAATTCAATCAGTGCCAGTCCGCTGGTGTCGCGGCGCAGTTCAGATAATAAGCCTTTGATTCTTGATGAAAAAATCATGTGCAAATCCTTGGATTTGGACGGATCGCTTGCGTTCCAAAGGGTTGATTGCGCAGCACAGACGTTGCAGTGATGGTCTCATTCTGAGGGAAGCCAAGCAGTCCGTACATCGGGAAGAGACGCGGATAAACGGCTGTGGCGGTATAAACGACAATGTCACGCGCGCCGCCTTGGCCGTTAATACCAGCATTAGAATCGTAGGTGCCGTTACCATTCTCATCGAAATAACACTCACCAACCTCACGAATACCGTTTGGTAATCCGGTGGCGATCACAATGCGATCTTCAAATTCCTCGGCTTGGCCCGCGCGGGAGAAGCTGACGAAAGTTTTTCGATCAAACGACATTGTTACCGAATTGGCCACCGCGCGCATTTGATTGGTGATTGTCGCGTCGATTGAACCTAGCCCGCCTGATGCGCCTTCGAGCGTTGAGTCGCGGCCTGCCTTTTGCACTGCACCTTGCAGCACAGAAACAGTGTAGGCACGGTAACTAATGTCGAAAATGCCCATCAGCAGCAACAGAAATGTTGGTGCCACTAAAGCAAATTCCATCAACGCGGCACCGCGATTATCGGTTTGCAGTTTTTTACGAAAACATAGCATCAGCGTTCGAGCCTCAATTGAGCGATACGTGACGCGATCTGGCGGAACTGCTGACGCAGCGTTGCGGTATCGCTTGACGTAAAGGCGTTGCCTGGATCAGCGCAGGCTGTAAGTTGCGGCGTAAGTGCCTGAGAAAAGCCAACTACCCAAATTGTGATGCCCTTCGCCCGCGCCGCATTACAAGCAGCGACAAACCTAGCGTTATGGCGATCTTTCAGGTCTTCAGTGGCAGGGTCTTCGTCGATGCGGTTATCAAGCTTTTCATAGCCATACATGGTATAGCTTGTCTTGCTCGGGCTCATATCACCGTCAGTCATGAAAATGATGTGACGATCAATCGGGCGCCCATTGGGTGCTACTGCATTTTCCGATGCAAAAAGCCCGGTCGGCGAAATCAGACGTGCACCCCAGATCATGCCAATGTCATGATAGGTGCCGCCGTGTGGCAAGAAATCTGAGCCATTTACGTAGCCGTTCATATCCGCACGCGTGCGCTCGGCGAGTTTCCAAGCGCGCTTGTTGCACGAAAATGCAGTGTTATCTTGCGACGGCTGGAAAAAGCCGCCGTCTGTGGTTGTCTCGGTGTCTTGATTGTTGCGATTATAAATCATCTGCGGAATTGCCGGACGCCAGCGGGTTGCGTCACTGTCCGGCACCCGGTCAATATTAAGGTCAAACGCGTTGGTCGGGATCGGATCGAATTCGTCATCGTCAGCCGCCACTGTATTGCGTTCTTCGATGCAGCCTGTCCAAGTGTAGTCGATATTGCTGCCACTGCTGGCCTCAGC
>JAYTMV010000182.1:0-11603 GCA_043728175.1 Sphingomonadales bacterium | reverse complement strand
CGTCTACGGCGGCAAGGGCGGCTTCTGGGAAGATTATGCTGGTTATGAATGGTATGGCGGAATCTGATTTGCGCGGTTAGAGCGCGCCTATGGCAAGCGCTCCAATTGATTATCAGGCAATCGCACAGGCTGGCGTTGCGGCGTGGCAGAGCGGTGATGCGGCGGCGGCGCGCGCGGCCTTTGATCAAGTTGCCTTGGCGGGCCGCGCTTCGCCGCAGCTTTGGCTGCTATTGGCGCAAGCGTGTGAGGCACTTGGTGATTTAGGCGCAAGTGATCAGGCGCTTGACGGCGTTCTCGCAGGTGATCCGCGTAATCCTTATGCGCTGCTGATGAAGGGCGATCATCAGGCCGCGCGCGGCGATGATCGCGCGGCGAATAGCTGGTACAACACGGCGCTTTCAAGTGCGGCACAGATTAGCAATCTCCCACAAGACCTGATCGCTCGGCTTGATCGCGCGCAAGCCGCAGTCAATGCAGCGACCGGGCGATTTGAAGCACATTTGAGTGGCGCGCTTGCGAAAAGTGGGATTGATCCTGCCGCAGTCGCACCGCGATTTGGCGAGGCCATTGATATTATCGCAGGGCGGCGTGAAGTGTTCCTCCAGCAGCCAACAAGTTTTTTCTATCCCGGTCTGGCAAACATCCAATTTTTTGAAAATGATGATTTCGCTTGGGTTGCAGCACTTGAGGCAGCAGCCCCCGCCATGCGCAAGGAAGTTGAAGCAATCCTTGGCCAAGGGTCAGGCTTAGCCCCCTATGTCGTCGGCGATAAAAACCGCCCGACCCGTGAACATGCCCTGCTCAATGACCCGAGTTGGAGCGCCTTTTACCTCTGGGAAAATGGCGCGCTGGTGGCGGATAATGCCGCGCGTTGCCCCAACACAATGGCGGCGCTGATCGGCGTACCAATCCCGCATATCGCCGCGCGCTCTCCGATGGTGTTGTTTTCAGTGCTGCGCTCGCACACCCATATCCCGGCGCATAATGGGATGCTCAATACGCGGCTCATCTGCCATATCCCGCTGATCGTGCCGCCCGATTGCCGACTGCGCGTTGGCAATGAAACGCGCACCGTTGAATTTGGCAAGGCGATGATTTTTGACGATTCAATCGAGCATGAGGCGTGGAATGACAGCGATGAAACGCGTGTTATCCTGCTAATTGAAATCTGGCGGCCTGAATTATCCGATGCCGAACGCCGCGCGCTGACCGTGATGTATGAGGCGATTAACGCTTATCCGGCTGCGCCAACGCCTTGAGCGCGTAAAGCCGTTCAAGTGCCTCACGTGGGCTAAGCGCATCGACATCCAGTGCAATCAAAGCCGCATGAAGTGGATCGGGTGGAAGCACTTCAGGCAGAGTTGCTGCAAACAGCGGCAGATCATCAAGCCCCGCTGCCAGCCCACCCGTCTTTGCCCGCCCCGCCTCAAGCTTGGCCAGCACCGCTTTTGCGCGCGCAAGCACAGGCGGTGGCAGGCCAGCTAGCCGACCGACTGCAATCCCGTAACTACGATCCGCTGGGCCATCGGCAACCTCGTGGAGCAGGACGAGATCACCCTTATATTCAGTCGCGCGGACATGGTGGAGCGATAGGCTGTCAAGGCTTTCGGCAAGCCGGGTGAGTTCATGATAGTGCGTCGCAAAGAGGCAACGGCAGCGGTTGATCTCGTGCACTGCCTCAACCACTGCCCATGCGATCGCGAGGCCATCATAGGTTGATGTGCCCCGGCCAACCTCATCAAGGATGACGAGACTGTTCGGCGTCGCTTGCGCAAGGATCGCAGCTGTCTCCACCATTTCCACCATGAAGGTTGATCGCCCGCGCGCCAGATTGTCCGACGCACCAACGCGGCTGAACAGCCGGTCAACCAGACCAAGCGTTGCTGAGGTGGCAGGCACATAGCTGCCGGCTTGGGCCAGCACCGCAATCAGCGCATTCTGGCGCAGGAAGGTCGATTTGCCGCCCATATTCGGGCCGGTCACCAGCCACAGCCGCGCGCCGTCATTCAAAGCGCAATCATTGGCGACAAAGCGCGCGCCGCCTTTGCCAAGGGCTGCCTCGACCACCGGATGCCGTCCGGCCGCAATTTCAAAGCAAGGATAGTCGGCAAAACGCGGTGCGCACCATCCGCCCTCAACCGCGCGTTCGGCAAGTGCGGAAGCCACATCAAAGCGAGCCAGCGCGTCAGCGGTTTCGGCGATGGCTTGTGCGCGGGCGAGCGCCGCTGCGGTCATATCCTCAAAATGGGCTGCCTCCGCCGCAATCGCGTGCGCGCTCGACTGGGTGACACGCAGTGCAATATCGTGAAGATCAGCCGCGTTGAAGCGGACAACGCCTGCCAGCGTCTGTCGGTGGGTAAAGCCTGAGTCGGCGAGCATCAGCGGATCAGCATAACGCGCGGCAACCTCAATATGATAGCCAAGCACGCCATTATGTTTGATCTTGAGCGCGGTAATCCCCGTCGCGTCGCGGTAGCGCGTTTCAAGTGCGGCAATATCGCGCCGCCCGCTGCCGCCGGTAGTACGCAGATCATCAAGTGCGGCATCATATTGTTCCGCGATATAGCCGCCCTGTGCGCTATCGATAGGCGGCGTTGGCACAAGCGCGCGGCTGAGCAAATCAACCAGTGCTGCGTGGCCATCAAGCTTGCGAAGAAGTGCCAAAAATAGCGGGGGTAGATAAGGCGTTTTCCCCCATTTGTCACGCAGAGCGCGCGCTTCGCACAGACCGTCTCGTAAGCTACCAAGATCACGAGGGCCACCACGCCCAGCGGCGAGCCGCCCAAGCGCACGCCCAATATCAGGGAGCGCGCGAAGCGCCGCGCGCATCCCGTCACGCGCACCACCGTCTTCAACAAAATGGCGGACAAGCCCTTGCCGTGCTTCAATCCTCAGCCGGTCAAGCAACGGCGCGCCAATATCGGCTGCAAGCAACCGTGCGCCAGCCCCGGTCACTGTCCGATCGATGACATCAAGCAGACTGCCCGCGCGGCTCCCGCTTGTTGTGCGCGTCAGCTCTAGGCTTTCACGCGTGGCGGCATCAATCATCATATGATCCTGCACCGCGCTGCGCACAGGGGGCTGGAGGAAGGGGAGGGTGCCCTTCCCCGCATGATCAAGATAGGAGAGCAAACCGCCTGCCGCTGAAAGTTCAGCACGGCTAAGCTGGCCAAAGCCGTCAAGCGTCATGACGCCGAAGGCCGCTTTCAGACGCAGTTCGCCAGCCCCTGAATCGAAATCAGCACGCGGGCGAAGCTGTGCCCCTGCCATTTCGTCCGCCGCGATGATTTCCGCCGCGCCAAGCCGGGCAAGCTCGGCATCAAGCGCGGCTTCATCGCTTTCGATAATTTCAAACCGCCCGGTTGAAATATCCGTTGCGGCCAGCGCCACCACCCTGCCGATGCGCGCAACCGCGACAAGCCAATTTGCCGCCTTAGCCTCAAGCAGCGCGTCCTCGGTCAGCGTTCCCGCTGTAACAACCCGAACGATAGCGCGCGCGACGATTGATTTGCCGCCTCGCGCTTTGGCAGCGGCGGGCGATTCGATTTGTTCGGCAATCGCAACCCTATGCCCGCCCTTGATCAGCCGCGCGAGATAGGCGTCTGCCGCATGAACGGGCACCCCGCACATTGGCACGGGCACCCCCTGATGTTCGCCGCGCGCGGTCAGCGCGATATCGAGCGTTGCTGCTGCCGCTTTGGCATCATCAAAGAACAGCTCAAAAAAGTCGCCCATCCGGTAAAACAGCAAGCAATCAGGTGCTTCTGCCTTGAGCGTAAAATATTGCGCCATCATTGGAGTCGGTGGAGGGGTAGCGTCAGACATTGACACCCCGATAGCGAATTTGCGGCTTGGCTCAAAGCCATCTTCCCGTAAGGCAAAACTATGCCTAAGGTCGATCCGTAGCGGGCGTAGCTGGTAATCCGATAATCAACGAGGGGCATGGTATGAGCGGCGAGTCCAAAATTCAATTTTCTGATCGTGAAGCACTGTTTTATCACGCGACTGGGCGGCCCGGCAAAATTGAGATTGTTGCGTCAAAGCCAATGGCGACGCAGCGTGACCTTAGCCTTGCTTACTCTCCCGGTGTCGCAGCACCCGTCCGCGCCATCGCTGAAGACCCAGCCACTGCTTATGATTATACCGCCAAGGGCAATCTCGTTGCGGTGATCTCAAACGGCACTGCCATTCTCGGGCTTGGCAATTTGGGTGCGCTTGCCTCAAAACCAGTCATGGAGGGCAAGGCTGTCCTGTTCAAACGTTTCGCCGATGTCGACTCAATCGATATCGAACTTGATACCGAAGACCCCGAAGCTTTCATTAATGCAGTCGCGCTAATGGAGCCGAGCTTTGGCGGGATCAACCTTGAGGATATCAAGGCGCCTGAATGCTTTATCATTGAACAAGCACTGCGCGAACGGATGAAAATTCCAGTGATGCACGATGATCAGCACGGCACCGCGATCATCAGCGCGGCGGGCATTATCAACGCTTGCATCATCACCGGACGCAAGCTTTCCGAAGTGAAGGTCGTGGTCAACGGCGCGGGCGCGGCCGCAATCGCCTGCACCTCGCTGATGAAATCAATGGGCGTATCGCCCGCCAACGTGATCATGTGTGATCGCACCGGCGTGATCTACCAAGGCCGTACTGAAAGCATGGATCAGTGGAAATCGGCCCATGCCGCAAAGACTGAATGCCGCACGCTTGAAGAAGCGCTTGATGGCGCAGATATCTTCCTCGGGCTTTCCGCCAAGGACGCGCTTGCCCCGCATATGATTGAAAAAATGGCGAAGGCACCGATTATCTTCGCGATGGCCAATCCCGATCCTGAAATTACCCCGCCTGCGGCCAAGGCGGTGCGCCCTGATGCGATTATCGCGACGGGGCGTTCGGATTATCCCAATCAGGTCAACAATGTCCTTGGTTTCCCGTTCATTTTTCGTGGTGCGCTTGATGTGCGTGCCACGACGATCAATGAAGAAATGAAGATCGCGGCAGCCTATGCCATTGCTGAACTCGCGCGCCAGCAAGTCCCCGAGGAAGTCGCGGCAGCCTACGGCGGGATGACCGCAAGCTTTGGTCAGGATTATATCATTCCCGCCCCGTTTGACCCGCGCCTGATGGAGGTGGTGCCGATGGCAGTTGCCAAAGCCGCAATGGACTCAGGCGTGGCGACCCGGCCCATCCTTGATATGGATGCGTACCGCACTTCGCTCAAATCACGGCTTAATCCAACCACGTCGGTGCTGACACTCGCTTATGATACCGCGCGCGCGCATCCCAAACGGATTGTGTTTGCCGAGGCTGAGGAAGAAGTTGTCCTCCGCGCCGCAATTGCGTTCCGTGAAGGCGGCTGCGGTACGCCGATCCTCGTTGGGCGTGATGAGGTGCGCGATCAACTCAAAGCACTCGGCGTTGATGATCCCGACAGCTTTGAAATCGTCAACAGCCGCAACTGTCCGCTCGTCCCGCAGATGGTAGATATTCTTTATGAACGGCTCCAGCGGCGCGGCTATCTTCGGCGTGAATGCGAGCGGATGGTCAATAATGATCGCAACACCTTCGCCTCGCTCCTCCTTAAAATGGGTGAGGCCGATGCGATGATCAGCGGCGCAACACGGACATATTCGCAAACCATGCGTGAAATCCGCCGCGTGATTGATCCAGCCGAGGGACGCACGCCTTTCGGCATCCACATTCTTGTTGGGCAAACCCACACTGTGTTCATGGCCGATACCACGGTCAATGAACGATCCTCCGCGCTTGAACTCGCCGATATTGCCGAACAAACGGCGGGCGTCGCGCGGCGGATGGGGCATGAACCGCGCGTTGCATTCCTGTCATACTCAACCTTTGGCAACCCATCGGGCAATTGGCTCGGGCCGATCCGTGAGGCGGTTGAAACGCTTGATGCGCGCGGAGTTAGCTTTGAATATGAGGGCGAAATGGCGCCTGATGTCGCGCTCAATCCAAAGCTCGCCGCGAACTATCCGTTCAGCAGGCTTTCGGGCCCGGCCAATGTCCTGATCATGCCGGGGCTTCAGTCGGCGAACCTCAGCGCCAAGCTGCTCCGCGAACTGGGCGGAGATTCGGTGATTGGTCCAATGCTGATGGGCATGGAAAAGCCAGTGCAGATTGCCACCATGTCATCGAACGCATCCGAACTGGTAACGCTTGCGGTGCTGGCCGCTGGCGGGATCGCGCGTTAGTTGGGGTTGTCGGTAGTGCTGCCGCCCTGGCCAACCGCACCAACCTGACCAATGTTGCCGAACAGATCCTCAAAGAAGCCGCGATTGCGGCCAAGCGTTGGGGTCTTGTCATTTTCAGGATTGATCTTGGCGATTTTTTCAAGGCCGGTGCGGTCAACAGCCGTGACATTGCCTGCTTCGTCAAATTTGATCCGAAGCACCGTCTGGCTCACCGCGCGTGGCTGCGCAAAGGCGAGCTGCTTGGTATCGCGGCCGACATAATAATAGTCGTTGGTGCCAAATTGGCCAACAACCGTCGGTCGCCCAAGCGTTTTTTCAACCGATTGGCGATTATCAACGCCGGGGCGCACTGAATCAACCAGCACTGGATCGACAATAAAACCTTGATGACCCGGCACGCGCGCGCAGGCCGACATAAGCATGCCAACGCCGACCAAAAGCGCGATTGACGATGACGTTCGCGCGTTGTTGCTCATACCCAAACTCCTGATCATACAAATAGATCGCATTGGCCATTGCAACCGCCGCTTCGCGCCTCAATATGCGTTTGGAGCCGCGCGGGCAAGCGCAGTGCGGCGATTAGAGGAAAAAGCCACGTGAATCTGTTCAAGCGCCTCTTTGCACGTGACGATGATCGTGCTTCAGTTCGTCCGCTTTACGCGGCAATCGCAGCGCAAGCCCGCCAGCCGCATTGGTATGTTGAGGGCGAAGTACCCGACACTGTTGACGGTCGATTTGAAATGGTGACGGTGATCCTGGCGCTTGTATTGATCCGTCTGGATGCGATTGGCGATGCTGGTGCTATTCCGGCGGCGCTGTTGGCAGAGGTTTTTGTCGAAGATATGGACGGCCAATTGCGTCAGCTTGGCATGGGTGACGTCGTGGTCGGCAAACATATTGGCAAGATGATGAGTGCGCTTGGCGGGCGGTTGGGGGCATACCGGGCGGGGCTTGCGGGGGACGCGCCGATCGACGAAGCATTGGTGCGCAATCTTTACGGCGGCGCGACGCCAAGCCCCAAGGCGCTCACGCATGTTGAGGCCAGCGCGCGGGCAATCCTTGATGGGCTGAGCCACAGGTCGCTTGAAACGCTGCTCGCTGGGAACATCGCGTAATGACGCCAGAATTTTCGCGCAGCTTCGCGCTTAACACGATCGGCACCGCGCCGCGCAGCGTATCGATTATCGCTGAAGCAGGTGAGCGAGAGGCGCTTGCCGCGCGCTTTGACCTTATCGCGATTAACCGGCTTGAGGCGCACGCAACGTTGGCTGTTGAGGGCGATGCGATCCTCGGCACGGGCACATTAAATGCTGATGTGGTGCAAGAATGTGTCGCGACCGCTGCGCCCGTAGCGACGACGCTCAAAACTGATTTTGCAATCCGATTCGTTGCCAGCCTTGCCGACGCGACTGCGGCCGATGAGATCGAAATCGATATTGATGATTGCGACATGATCGAACATGACGGTCAGGCGATTGATCTAGGTGAGGCGGTTGCGCAAACCCTGCTCCTGGCGCTTGATCCATTTCCGCGCGCGAAAAACGCCGCGCAAACGCTCAAAGCGGCGGGTGTTGTTGGTGAAGATGAGGTCGGCAATGCGGCCTTTGCGGGCCTCAAAGGCTTGCTCAGCAAGCCCTGAGATAAATCAAGCCAGTACGGATTAAGCCAGTACGGATTTGCCCTTAACCCGGCGACCGCGCAGCGCAGCACCGATAAAGCCAAAACCCGCAATCAACATCATCCATGTCGAAGGCTCAGGCACAGCGCCAAGCGTTACCGCCTCAGCCCTGAAATTATCAATGGCAAGGCCATCGTCAGCGCCATTGGCATCGAAATCGAGAAAGCGCAGGAAAATGCTTTGTCCTGCAAGCAGTTCGAGACCAGCGATTGTGCCCGCAACAGTGCGCTGATTTGCGGCAAGATTGCCGTCAAGCACACCCAGTGGGCCGGTTGTCGTTGGCGAGACAAAATCAAGCGCCGTTAGCGGAATATAACCAGTGCCAAGCAGGCTTGTCGCGGTCGTTGAATATTCAAATGACAGGCGGTCGGCGCGGCCAGCGGTACCAAGCCGGTACTGCTCACCCAGAAAGCTGAGGTTCAGAGCGGTGATCGTGCGGCCAAGCAAGTTGGTGAATTGAATGCCGAAAGTTGGGATTAAAGTGCCGCTGCGCAGGCCACCAAGCGCGCGCTCTGTACTGCCGTTCGCGCCAAAGCTGTAGGTGTTGCCGGCATTTGAGGAACCAGTGCCCGTGGCATATGTGTTGTTGTTATTTGCGCCCGCCTCAGCGAGTTCAAAACCGCCGGGAAGAACGCTGCTATTGCCGGTGTTCGCAAGTGTGTTGAAATCCTGAAAATATACCGGCGTCGTCAAAAGAAACGCGGCCTGAGCCGTACCGCCTGAGAGTGCCGCCGCCGCAGCGAGAATAGCAATCGAAAATTTGCGCGCCAACATACCCTGATTCCCTAACTTCAAATTATCTATAACAATTGGCAGATGGGCTGCAAATTTACAACCCGCCGATTCACCCAAAGCGTCCCGCAGACAGTCCAATTTCGGGACAGTCGTGAGTACCTTGAACGGATAACTATCCAAGCCACGTTACAGTTTAGCGTTGGTTAAACACAGCCACTAAGCCGCCTTATCCTGCCCAAGCGCGCGCAGCATCTCTCGCCGCAGGATCGCATTCATCCGGCTTTGATAACCGGGGCCATCGGCCTTGAGCCACGCAAGAACGTCATTATCGATCTTGGCCGTGATTTGCCCCTTGGTCGGGCGGTAAAATTTGCCGCGCACAGCGTTTTTGAAGTCCTCTGCCGTCCATTCAGGGATGTCGGAGAGATCAATTTCACTATCGGGGCGGGCTGCCAACGCCTTGAGACGCGCGCGATCAGCATCGGTTCGCGGCGGCAGATCATCGAGAGAATATCTAACCATGTTGCTCTTCATATTGCTTCCTTTCTGCGCGTCGCCAGTCGCGCCGAGATAATGCGCACGATCTCAATATCGTCTTCGTTATAGATGGCGTGCGCCACCATCAGCAATTCACTGTCAACAAGTCCAAATGTCTGCCATCGCTCCTCACCGTCCACGATCCGTTCAAGATCAGTAACATTGAGAGGATCGAGAAATACGCCAATCGCATCCTCAAAGCTGACTCCGTGCTTTTTCAAATTGGAGCGATTTTTGGCTTCATCTCAATCAAAAAACGTTTTTGGCATTGGCGAATGATAATTATTTTTTGATAATTACACAAGGGTACTGTGCTTGAAATAGCGCAGCAAAATGCCATACTCTGAAAATGAGCAGAAAAAGCAGGTATCGTAGTGCGGAGCCTTCGGCAGAGGCCTTCATGGTTCCGTGTGATTTGTGTGGTAAGCAAGTTCAGTGCGGGCCTCATAGATATGATAGCCACAAGTGGTGCGATTATGGAATGTTCGTTTGCGGTATATGTAACGTCGTTCATGAAGATGGCGTCGGGAGAATGTTCGAAGCAAAATTTGAACAACTGTTACAGGATAAGGGAATCGCACTGCCTGCGAGAAATCAAAAGGGCTGTTACCCTCGTGGGCCTTCGTTCTAGCCCCCACACGCCGAAAACAACCCCAACGTCCGTTCCCGCGCCAGTTCCGCACTCTCGGCATGGTAATCCTTACGTCTGTCTGAATTAAACCCGTGGTTGGCGTCGTAGATGAATATCTGCGCGGTGGGGTGCGCTTTCGCGATGAGGGCTTCAACCCCCTCAATCGGGATGCCCTGATCATAGCGGCCGAAATGGGCGATGGTCGCGCATTTGGGGGGCTGGTCTGCGAATGTGGTCGGGACAAGGCTGCCGTAATAGCTGCTCGCGCCCGCGAGATCATCGCTGAGTTGCGCCATCCGCCATGTGACCGAGCCGCCGTAGCAATAGCCCGTCATGAACACCGGGCCTTTGGATTTGAGCGCGTCGATGCAGGTTTGCGCATCTTTGAGTGACAGGTCAAACGGATGCAGTTCACGCGCGAGTTTTACCGCGCGGTCAAAATCGGAGCCGGTGTAATCGCATTCAAATCCGGGGGCTTCACGGTCAAATAACGCAGGGGAGAGCACTTCATAACCGTCGGCGGCATATTCATCGCACAGTTCGCGGATATGATCGGTAACGCCGAAAATTTCTTGAATAAGCACAAGCCCGCCCTTGCGCGCGCCTTGCGCTTCAACATGATAGACGGCGATGTCCGCGCCGTCGGACATTGGCATTGTTATCATTGATCCGCGCATGTGATTCTCCTTGGCTCCAAAGCTTTCAATTAACCGCTCACACTGTCAAAACCAAAATGATGAGTGAAATTGACATGATCCTAGCGCTGAGCGCGCTTCACGAGACCGAGACATCGCCGCTGACGCGCCAGAAACTGACGCAGATGCTCGGCGAAGCATTTTATAGTGCAAGCGCAGATGGCGGGCGTGATGGCTATCTGATCAGCTTTGATCAGGACGCACACTATGACAGCGTTAATTTCCTGTGGTTCAAAACACGCTATCCGCGCTTTATCTATATCGACCGCGTGGTTGTCGCTGATCATGCGCATGGCCGGGGCATTGCGCGCGGGTTTTATGATGCGCTGTTTGATCAGGCGCGCGCCGCTGGGCATCATCATATTGTTTGCGAAATAAACTTGGCGCCTGCCAATCCGGGATCGCTCGCGTTTCATAACGCACTTGGCTTTGTCGAAGTCGGGCAGGCCGATCTCGGCCCCGCCAAGCGTGTCAGTTATCAGGCTTTTACGCTTTGAACATATAGCCCGAGCAAACCTATCTTGCACCGCAACAAATCACATGCTAGGCGCGCCGCGACTTGGACGGGGGTTTCCACACCTTCCATATAATCCGGGGCAAAATTTCAACGTCTTAAAAGGACATATTACGCGTGGAGAATTCCGGCGGCATTCAAGCTAGTCTTAGCGGGCGCTATGCAACTGCGCTGTTTGGGCTAGCGCTTGAGCAAAAGAAGATTGATGCGGTTGGTGTGAGCCTCAATGGCTTTGCCAAGGCGCTTGGCGAATCGGCTGAACTCAAGGCGCTCACCACCAATCCATTGGTGTCACGCAGCGACGCGGCAAAGGGTGTGGCAGCGGTTGCCAAGGCGATGAAGCTTGACGCGCTCACAACTAATTTTCTGGGTGTTCTCGCGCAGAATAGCCGCCTTGGCCAAGTTGGCCCAGTGATCGCCGCGTTTAACACGCTTGCCGCCAATCACCGGGGTGAAGCAACCGCGCAAGTGACCAGTGCGCACGCGCTTGACGCTGCACAGTTTGACGCGCTCAAGGCGCAACTCAAGAAAAAGGTTGGCCGCGATGTTGCGGTTGAACTCAAAACCGATCCAACCATTCTCGGCGGCCTGATCGTCAAGA
>JAYTMV010000181.1:0-3053 GCA_043728175.1 Sphingomonadales bacterium | reverse complement strand
TCAGTTGGCGATGTTGCGTAGTGTCGCCGGACTTGAACAAGTCGAGATTGCGCAGCAAGGCTATGCTGTTGAATATGATCATATCGATCCCCGCGCGCTTTTGCCCACGCTTGAGCTTCGCGAAATTGGGGGATTATTCTGCGCGGGACAGATTAACGGCACCACCGGTTATGAAGAAGCGGCGGCGCAAGGGCTGATAGCTGGCATCAATGCCGCAGCACTCGCGCTTGGTCGTGCGCCTTTGGTGCTTGACCGGGCGTCGTCATACATCGGTGTGATGATTGATGATCTGGTGCTTCAGGGGATTACCGAGCCTTACCGGATGCTGACCGCGCGCGCCGAATATCGCCTGCGCCTGCGCGCTGATAATGCCGCGACTAGACTCACACCAATAGCGATTGCGCTGGGGTGTGTGGGTGAGGCGCGAGGCGATTGGTTTGCCGCACGCAGCGCAGAGCGCGCGTCATTGCTCATGCTGCTTAACACGCATAAGTCGCCTGACCCACGCACGGCGAAGATGTTTGATTGGATTCGGGTGAGTGGTGTTGGCCGGGCGATGTTAATTGAGGCTGTTACGGCGCTCAGTGGATATTCGCAAACTCTGCTTGATGAAGTCATCGAAGATGCACGTTACGCCCCGTACCTGACGCGGCAGGATGCTGAAATTCGGACGATGCGCGCGAACGAGGGGATTAGCCTCATGGCGCTTGATTATACGCGCATTGCGGGCCTCTCTAATGAAATGGTCGAGAAACTAAATACCAGCCGCCCGGCAACACTTGGCGCAGCCGAGCGTATCCGAGGAATCACCCCAGCCGCGCTTGCGCTGATTCTCGTTCACGCCAAACGAAAAGCCGCTTGAGTGAATGAGGATGAAGCCAAGGCTTGGCTCACCGACGTGCTTGATGTTTCACGTGAAACACTTGCGCGGCTTGATCGCTTGCGCGAACTGGTGATTGCTGAGTCGGCGCTGCAAAATCTGGTGAGCGCCTCAACGATCCCAAATTTCTGGATTCGGCACATAGTCGATTCGGCGCAACTCCTGCCGCTTGCCAATGAAGCGCAACCGGGGGCTTGGCTTGATCTGGGTACTGGTGCTGGATTTCCGGGGATGGTGATCGCGATCCTAAGCCAGCGTCCGATTATCTTAGTCGAATCGCGGCGCAAACGGTTTGAATTTCTGCGCGCGCTGGCAACTGCGCTCGATTTGCCTCATGTTTCAGTACATGGTGGTCGGCTTGAAACATTTGAAACACGCAGCGTTTCAGTGATTAGTGCGCGTGCTTTTGCGCCATTGCCGCAACTTTTGACGCTTGCACAGCGATTTTCCCGGAATGAAACGCTTTGGTTGCTGCCAAAAGGACAAAGCGCGCAAGACGAACTGGCATTGATTGATGGATTGTGGCACGGTAAATTTCACGTTAACCCATCACTCACCGACGAAAACGCCGCAATACTAATCGGGCAAGGTGTTTCGCGCAGAAAGTAGGCGTCATGATTCGCATTGCTGTGGCCAACCAGAAAGGCGGGGTGGGCAAAACCACGACTGCGATCAACGTTGCAACGGCGCTTGCCGCAACGGGCTGGCGCGTTCTCCTGATTGATCTTGATCCGCAGGGTAATGCCTCAACGGGGCTTGGCGTCCATCAATCCGAACGCGTCCGCTCAAGCTATGATGTGCTACTGGGCGATTCGCCGCTTGAGGAAACTGTGATCGCGACGCGCATTCCCCGGCTTGATCTGATCGCGTCAACGCCTGATTTATCGGGTGCCGAAATTGAGTTGGTTGAATTTGAAGAACGGACGCACCGGCTGGCAAAGGCGCTTGATGCAGCTCCGCTTGGTCGGTGGGATATTGTGATGTTTGATTGCCCGCCTTCGCTTGGGCTGTTGACGCTCAATGCGATGGTCGCTGCGCAGTCTTTGCTTGTGCCGCTGCAATGCGAATTTTTCGCGCTTGAGGGGCTTAGCCAGTTGCTCCAGACGGTTGAGCGGATTCGCTCGCGGTTTAATCCGGGGCTTTCGATCCTCGGCGTTGCGCTCACCATGTATGATCGGCGTAATCGCTTGACTGAACAAGTGGCGCAGGATGTTCGTGCCTGCCTTGGTAAGGCGGTGTTTGAAACAGTGATTCCGCGCAATGTCCGGTTGTCGGAGGCACCTAGCCACGGGCTTCCGGCGCTCATCTATGATTATCGTTGTTCGGGATCGGAGGCCTATATGGCGCTTTCACGTGAACTCATCGGGCGGCTCCCTAGGGCCAAGGTGGCGGCATGAGCGAGGACAATAACCGCGTGGTGCCACTCAAAAAACGCCCGATGGGGCTGGGTCGCGGGCTTTCGGCACTCCTTGGTGAGATTGAGCAGGAACAGCCGGTGGGGAGCGATGCTGTCCCGTCACAAGGGATCATGATGGTGCCGACGGCGGATTTGTCGCCGATGAAGGGGCAGCCACGCAAACATTTTGATGAGGCAGCACTTGAGGAGCTCGCGCAGTCGATCGCGGCGCGCGGGCTGCTTCAGCCAATTGTTGTGCGGACGGCCCCGCCGGGGATTGTTGGTTATCAGATTGTTGCGGGCGAACGGCGGTGGCGTGCGGCGCAGCGGGCGCAGCTTCATCATGTGCCCGTCATACTCAAGGAGTTTGATGACAGGACAGCGCTTGAGATTGCGCTGATCGAGAATATTCAGCGCGAACAATTGAACGCGATTGAAGAGGGCCAGACCTATGACCGGCTGATCACTTATTACGGCCATAGCCAGGAGGCGCTCGGGCGAATTGTCAACAAATCGCGCAGCCATATCGCGAATCTGATTCGTCTACGCGATTTGCCGCCGCTGGTTCAGGATTTGCTTGCTGAAGGCAAGCTTAGCATGGGCCATGCCCGCGCGCTTTTGACTGCGCCGAATGCGGAAAGTCTGGCGGGTGAGATTGTCCGCCGCGCGCTTTCGGTGCGCCAGACAGAGGCGTTGGTGCGCAAGGCAAAGAAGCCCGTTGGTGCAAAACCAGCCAAGCTACAAGGCGAGGCCAATTCAGATATTGCGCTGCTTGAG
>JAYTMV010000180.1:0-2432 GCA_043728175.1 Sphingomonadales bacterium | reverse complement strand
ATCGCCACCGCGCCCATATCATCAACAATCGCAACCGTTGTCAGAAACAGCTTGAGCGACGCAGGTGCACGCGAACCAAGCAGCGCGAGCACGCCGATTGCAAAGGCAATGTCAGTCGCCGCTGGAATTGCCCAACCCCTTGCAAGCGTGAGATTATCATTGGTGACCGCGAGATAAACCAGCGCAGGCACTGCCATCCCGGCTGCTGCCGCGATCATCGGCAGGCGGCGGTCAGCCCACGTGGACAAATGCCCGTCAACAAATTCGCGCTTAATCTCTAGGCCGACAACGAAAAAGAACAGCGCCATCAGACCGTCATTGATCCAGTGGCGCAGCGACAGCGGGCCAAGCTTTGCGTTCAACATCGCGAAATAATCAGGTGCAAGCGAGCTGTTCGCGGTCACCATCGCAAGCGCTGCTGCGGCCATCAGAAGCAATCCGCCCGCCGCCTCATTGCGCAGAAATTCGCGAAGCATCGAGCGGGGTTTGGCAAAAATACGTTTCATCGCATTGCATTAGCCTTGCCTGATTCGCGTGGGAAGCAAAACCGAACGCCAAAAAAAAGGGGCCGGCGTCGTGTGACACCGGCCCGAGTAGGTTCGCAGGAGGAACCTGTTGAGGGGGGAGAATATCCCCCCAATCTCGTCAATAATTATAGGCGCGTTCGCCGTGGCTTGAGAGATCAAGCCCTTCGCGCTCCGCATCTTCGGCGGGACGCAGCCCAATTGTCTTATCAATCACGAAGAAGAGGATCGCCGAACCAATACCCGACCAGAGCAGCGTAATGCCAACCGCCTTCACCTGAGTGATAAGCTGGCCCGCCATATCATAAGGCGCAACGACAGCGGGCATCACCGTATAGTCAAAGAAGCCCTGCCCGCCGAGTCTTGGATCAGCGACAATCGCCGTACCAAGCGCGCCGACAATCCCGCCGACGCAGTGGACACCGAACACATCAAGCGTGTCATCATATTTGAACATATTCTTGACTGTCGAAACGAAGAAGTAGCAAATTGGCGAGACCACTAGGCCAAGCACAATTGCGGTCATCGGTGCGGCAAACCCGCTGGCTGGCGTAATCGCAACAAGGCCCGCGACCGCGCCGGTTACTGCCCCAAGCAGCGAAGGCCGACCGTGGCGGAACTGCTCAACCAGTGCCCAGCTTACTGCCGCTGCTGCGGTTGCGACATAGGTGTTGATGAAGGCAACCGCCGTCACACCGTTCGCCTCAAGGTTTGAACCAGCGTTAAATCCGAACCAGCCAACCCAAAGCAGCGAAGCCCCGATCATCGTCATGGTGAGCGAGTGCGGCGGGGTCGCTTCTTTACCAAAGCCAACGCGCTTGCCGATCATCAAGCAACCGACGAGGCCAGCGATCCCTGCGTTAATGTGCACAACCGTACCGCCCGCAAAATCAAGCGCGCCCATGCCCCAGAGCAATCCGGCATCAGTAGGATTGGCGGGCAAGAAGTCTGGGCCAGCCCAATACCAAACCATGTGGGCGATTGGGAAATACACCACCGTCAACCACGCAACGACGAAGATCATCAGCGCTGAAAATTTCACCCGTTCAGCAAATGCCCCAACGATCAGTGCTGGTGTAATGCAGGCAAAAGTCATCTGGAAAATGACGAAGACATACTCAGGAATGTAAACGCCGTTTGAGAAGGTGGCCGCAAAGGTGCTTGCATCAACGCCTTGCAAGAACGCCTTGGAAAGCCCGCCGATGTAGGGGCTACCGCCAGTGAACGCGAGGCTGTAACCCCAGCATACCCAAACGAGCGAGGCGATGCTGACAATCATGAACACCTGCATCAGCAGCGAAAGCATATTTTTGGTGCGGACAAGCCCGCCGTAAAACAGCGCCAGCGCGGGCACCGACATCATCAGCACCAGTGCGGATGATACCAGCATCCAAGCGGTATCGCCCTTATTGACCATTTCAGCCGTTGGCACGAAGGCCGCAGCGGCGGGCACGGTCGCTTCTTGAGCCCAAGCGGGCAACGCGCACAGAGCCGCACCAACGCCGCCCAGTCCGCCAATTAGTTTGTGTCGATTTATCATGCTTTCCCCTGTCATCTTAAGCGCCATCTTAAAGCGCATTATTGTTGGTTTCGCCGGTGCGTATCCGGACGGCTTGTTCAATTTCGAGAACGAAGATTTTCCCGTCGCCAATCGCGCCGGTGTTGGCCGATTGCTGGATCGCCTCAACCGCGCGGTCGGCAATGTCCGACGCGCAGGCAACCTCAACCTTGAGCTTTGGCACCATGTTGGTGGTGTATTCGGCCCCCCGGTAAATCTCGGTCTGGCCTTTCTGGCGGCCAAAGCCTTTGACTTCGGTGACGGTCATTCCTGAGATTGCAAGCTCGCTCAGTGCCTCACGCACGTCGTCAAGCTTGAACGGTTTAATAATGGCAATGATGAGTTTCATT
>JAYTMV010000179.1:0-5480 GCA_043728175.1 Sphingomonadales bacterium | reverse complement strand
GCACCATTGGGGTTTCGCCGATTGAAGCCCTTGTGCTGCCACGTTTGCTTGCGTCAATCTTGATGATGCCTTTGCTTGCGTTCTACGCGATGATGGTTTCAATGCTTGGTGGTGGGGTGTTCTGCTGGATATCACTTGAAATCCCGCCTGTGACTTATGTTCAATTGCTGCGTGAGGTTGTCCCGATGACTGACCTAGCGGTTGGTTTGACTAAGGCACCGGTATTTGGTGCAATTATCGCGATCACTGGCTGTTTTCAGGGGATGTTGGTTGAAAACAACGCTGAGGAGGTTGGTCTCAAAACGACGGCTGCGGTGGTTCAGGCGATCTTCCTTGTGATCGTGCTTGACGCATTTTTTGCAGTTTTTTTCACTTGGATCGGTTGGGTATGAACCTTGCTGATCCAATCGCGATCCGTGTGCGCGGCATCGTCAATCGCTTTGGCGATCAGGTTGTGCATGACGGGGTTGATCTTGATGTCCGCAATGGTGAAATTCTCGGCGTTGTTGGCGGATCAGGCACTGGCAAATCTGTACTGATGCGATCGATAATTGGCCTTAAAACGCCTGAAGCCGGTGAGGTTGAGATATTCGGCGAATCGATGCTCAACCGTGAAGAGGATGAAGCGCTCGCCATCCGCAAACGGTGGGGAGTCCTGTTTCAAGGCGGCGCACTCTTTTCAACGCTCACCGTGGCTGAAAATGTTCAAGTGCCACTACGCGAATTTTATCCCGAACTTGATCAGGAGCTCCTTGACGAAATCGCCGCTTATAAGGTTGTGATTGCTGGACTTCCGGCCGATGCTGGCCCTAAATATCCATCAGAGCTTTCGGGTGGCATGAAAAAGCGTGCGGGCCTTGCGCGCGCGCTGGCGCTTGATCCCTTGCTCCTTTTTCTAGACGAACCGACCGCTGGGCTTGATCCAATTGGCGCGGCGGCTTTTGACGAACTGACGCTCAGCCTTAAAAAAACGCTTGGGTTAACGGTGTTTCTCATCACGCATGATCTTGATACGCTTTATGCGATTTGTGACCGGGTGGCGGTGCTTGCCGACAAGAAAGTGATCGCAGTGGGCACAATCGCTGAGTTGCTTGCGCTCGATCATCCGTGGATTCAGGAATATTTCAACGGCCCGCGCGGTCGGGCAGCAACGGCAGCCATTGATCGCAACGCGAAAATAGGGGCATAGAGGCAGCATGGAAACTAGATCGAACCATATCCTCGTTGGCGGCGTTGTACTGGGGCTGCTTGCGGCACTTGCAGTCTTTACGATCTGGCTGGCCGGTTTTGGTGGCGGCGACAAAAAAGCGTATGATATTTTCTTTCGCCAATCGGTACAGGGCATCGCTAAGGGCGCTGGCGTAAGCTTCTCCGGTGTTCCCTCTGGCAGCGTTGATAAAATTGAATTGTGGAAAGCAAATCCAGAATTTGTCCGGGTGCGTATTTTGGTCAGTAAAGAGTTGCCCGTATTAGTCGGGACTACCGCATCAATTCAAGCCGTCAGCTTTACTGGCCCTTCGCAGATCCAGCTTGACGGCGCGGTCAAGGGTGCGCCGCCAATCGTTGAAATTGGCCCTGCCGGTGTCCCTGTTATCCCAACCCGAACATCAGGGATTGGCGCACTGCTCAATAATGCGCCGCAGCTTATCGAGCGGCTTACAACGCTGACCGAACGAATGACTGAAATCATGAGCGATGAAAATCAGAAGCGGCTAGGCAATATTCTTGCCAATACTGATCGGCTGACCGGCACACTTGCTGATAGCGGCCCTGATCTTCAGGCCTCGATTATCGAAACGCGCAACACTATTAAGCAGGCCGGAGTTGCCGTGGCGCAACTCGGCAAGCTCGCCGGGACGACTGAAGCACTGCTTGATGCCGAAGGAAGACCGGTCATGGCTGATCTTCGCAAAACCGTGGCGCAGGCGCAGAAGAGCATGGCGAACCTTGATGCGGCGATCGGTGATGCGCGCCCTGGTTTGCAGGCGCTTTCAACCCAAACCATGCCTGAGATCAATCTGCTGATCCGCGATTTGCGGATAATGTCGGAGTCGCTTGGATCGGTGGCGACAAAGCTTGATCAGGGCGGGGCGGCCTCGCTGATTGGTGCGCCGACGTTGCCAGACTATAAACCGGGGAGACGCCCACAATGACGCGCTATTTCATCATCGCGGCGGCACTCCCGCTTTCGGCGTGCATCAGTTTTGGCGCTAAGCCGCCGCCTTCGCTGCTCACGCTGACATCTACATCAGCGCTGAGTGCAAATGCTGGCCTGACTGTGAGCGCAAGCCAGGCCATTGGAATTGCCGTGCCGACGGTGCCCCAAGCTATCGCCACAACACGCGTCCCGGTTTCGGTTGATGCCACCGCAATCGCCTATGTTCAAAATGCGGTGTGGGTTGAAGCACCTGCACGGCTGTTTCAGCGGCTGCTGAGCGAAACTATTGCGGCAAAAACCGGAAAAACCGTGCTTGATCCAAAGCAAACTGCGCTTATCCCCGCGATGCAACTCAGCGGACAGCTCCTCCGCTTCGGGGTTGATGAAACTAGCAGCGACGCGGTGATCATCTATGATGCTGTGCTGACGCGCGACGCAGGCAAAACCGTAATGACGCGGCGTTTTGAGGCGCGAAGCAAGGCTGCAACAATTACCGCCAAACCCGTTGGCGAAGCGCTCAATCTAGCCGCCAACAGTATCGCGGGCGAGATCGCAGCTTGGGTCGGCGAGGTTAAATAAGCGCTCAGTCGACCTGCGGCTGCGGCAGCAAAAACTTGATCTTGCGGCTCGTAAAATCGACTGACACGCGTTCGAAGCTCCGCAAGCCCTCCATGCCGAGCAGCATCGCGGGCTTGGTCGTCAAATCAAACAGTTTGAACGGATGCACATCGGCAAAGGCGATTGGCGAATTTTTCATCGCAATATCCCCCACCCGCATATTATCGACGATGATATAGTCAGCCGAGGTGCGTTTGCCGAGGACGTCGGACATCTCAACCGGCTTGATCGGCAAGTTTGAATTACGCTTGATCATCAAGCGCCGCAGCTTGCTATTGCCAATCGAGTTTTGCGCGCCGGTATCAACCACCACCCACACTTTTTGACCATTGGCATCGGCATCGACCATCACCAATTGACCAAGCCGCGTCTTCGCGGTCACCACGATCATGCCTTCATCTTCAACAGGTGTTCGGTCATTTTTTGAGGACGGCACCACGACCATCGTCATCGCTTTGAAGTCCATGATGATCCGTTGCCCCTTGAGGCTGTCAATCCCGAGCAAGCCGTCCGCACCAAGATTGCGCGCCGGAAGTGCGGCGGCGCGAACATCGCGCACGGTGTTGGTTGACACCTGAACGCTATCAATCGCGACGATCCGCACATCGCGCTCACCGCCCATCGCATGAAGCCGCGCCTTGCCTGCATCAGGGAGGCCAAGCCGTTCGGCAAGTTCGGTTGAAATCACCGTGCGGTCAGCGCCTGTATCAATCACAAATTGAAACGGCCCTTCGCCGTTGACCATGACAGGCACCGTCATCCGCAGCGACTCATCTTCAGCCGTCGCGATAATATCGCCCGCAGGCACAATCGGTGCCGGGATGGATTCAGCCTTGGCCGCGCCTGTTGTAAGCGCAATGCCACTAAGGGCGAGCAACAATGAATGCTTGATCCGCATGATCTTATTCCAATTCAGTGACGCACCCCTCGAAGCCAAGATACGCCGATCCTGCGCGGCGTCAACTGGTGGAGCAAAGTGAGGATTTTCGCTTTTTGAGCCATTTGGAAGTTTACACCAATTTACACTGTTTGGTTTACACTGTTTGGGGAATTTCATGCAGATGATCCCGATCCACCCGTGTGCAACAGATAACAGGTGCATTTCGATATCAGCTTGCGACAAGTTTGCGGGCGTGTGGCTTCGTCTGCCTCCTGCACACATACTGCCCTCTGTCGGGCGATCTGACTTTTGACACTTTTGACGCGAAAACAGGTTTTTCGCGATTCTGTTCATCTTTTATAACGCGGCTTTAGTCTGGTCATAGCGACCATCTCAAAAGAACATAAATAGTACATAATGTCAAGTGTTATTTCGCTGCCACCACAGCGATCATGGCGGTTGCCGACAACATTGCGGTGGTTAATTGCTCAACGTCGGGACGTTAAAAGCGGACATCTACAACGCTCATTCAAACTTCTTGAAAAGTCGGCAAACCAAAGTTGGCTGATACATCGTGCAAATATGAAAACGGGTTTCCACCCCGGCTCTTCCTACCAGCAAGATATGAACGAACTCCGACATCAGCAACGGTCAACAAAGCACCTGCTCCCAGCAGCGCGCCGCCTGTCAATCCTGTAAAGTAACCCATCACACCGGCAGAGGGTACTGAAACGGTTAACGCTCTAAATGCGCCTTCCCAGACAGTTTGAATTGAGTTGATTTCTAACTCCCGCTTTAAGGCGCGTAGTTGAGGTTCGATCTTGCCGTCGTAAGTTTTCTGCGCCTTGGCAAGCAGGGCTTCACCATCATCGCCGGTTCCACTCTGCGCAATTTCATCAGAGAGCTCGCCAAATTGCTGTGCCATCTCAAGATATTGATCCTGGCGACTACGCCGAAAGGCGATCAATTTTTCGACTGAGACCGAAGCGTCGACCCGCAGGCCCCTTATCGCAATGCTCACCAACGCGCCGGTTGCGCTTTGGTTGGAACTTTCAACCACGTCATCGAACAGAAAGCGGAACGAAAGGCCGTGCGTTGGCTCGCTCGACGTAAGCGGAGAAAGATCAAGTTGCCGAGCTAATTGAGAGGCCATTGCCGCCATATAGGCGTCGGCGAAGTGTTCATCGACTAACAACCAGTCTCCGTCCTCATCCCGATATCTGCCATTTAGTTCCATCTCTTGAACAATCATGGCATGCATCTTATCAACGTGCATTGTCGCCAACCTGAAATCATGAAACATATCACGCGCATTCTCAGGCAGCTTGTCGCCGTGCAATCGAGTAAGACCAAACCGCAGCGCCGACTCACGAATGCGCTCAGGTGTTCCAGAACTCAGTCCAAGGCTATCGAGGCCGTGCTTAAATTTCCAACCGAAACGCTCGGATGCTTCGACAGCTTCAGTTGCCGGATGGTTGCTATTACGTATGGCGCGATAAAATTGGTCGTTTCGATCCGAGAGGCGCGCGAGGCCGGTAACTTTCCTACCTAAATCGTCAATGGCGCTTGGATGGAGATCGCAGCGCAGAGGTTTGAGGTATCCCTCCGCTTCACAAATTTTGGTGTCCTCGGTTCGATATGGATTCTGAATTGAACTTGGCGCGATAGTTTGAATCTCGTCCCAAAACAAAATTGCTGAGCGAAGCCAAGTAGGGTCTTCGATATCAATGTGGACTTGTAACGGTTTGGTTCCGGCCACTTGTCTTTCATTATGCCACCTTAGCTTCGAAAGCCAAGGGGCTTATGCCGCCCAGATATGAGTGG
>JAYTMV010000178.1:0-11747 GCA_043728175.1 Sphingomonadales bacterium | reverse complement strand
CCGGAAAAAGTGCTGGATCAGAACCTTTGGGGCGCGGGCGATTGAGCCAAATATGCCCGCCATAGCCGCCATCAGTTGCGCTTGGGCTTCGCAGGAACGTCAGCCAGTCGGGCGCGATCACCCTGGCGCGGCCCATCATCACTTGGCCAAAGCGGCCCCAATCCTCAAGGGTCATATAAATGATCGACCCGCCGATTTGGGTGCCCGCCCCGTCAAAATCAAACACCGCACTGGTGATGCCCGCAGGCGCAAACAGCCGCTCGTTTGCGAACGCGGTATAGGCCGCCGCGCGGGTTTTTGCGTCCTTACTGCCCGTCAGCGTCCGCGTGATCAGTTCGGACAGCAGCAGCGATGTGATTGAGCTATATTCGTAACTTGTGCCCGGCTTTGCTTCCATCCCCTTGGCCAGCCCACGCGCCGCCATGTCTTGCGTGCCGTTCACAAACAGGATCGAAGTCGTATCCGATTTCAGTACGCCCGCCGCCCCGTCTCGCGGATCAAGTCCCTCACTATGGTCAAGCCCTGAAGACATATGCAGCATCTGCCGCAGCGTGATTTCCCCGCGCGGATCGCCGGGTTTGCGCCACTCGGCAAAGGGCACCGGCGCGTCAAGGCTCAGCTTGCCATCGGCAACAAGCTCCCCCACCAACACGGCGGTCACTGATTTCGCCATCGACCAACTGATAAAGCGATTGGCATCCGAATAGCCGGGGCCATAGCGTTTCGCGACAACTCGCCCGCCGCGCATGATCAGCACCGCGCGCGTCTCGCCCTGATCAGCGTCAAAGAGCGGAGACAGCGCGTCAGGCGGGGCAACAGCGGTTGATTGAGTGGCGAGAAGCGCTGCGGCAACCGCGATAACAAGGCTTTTCATTTGCATGTCGCCAGCCTAACCATAGCCGCTATGAAAGCAAGATGTGGATAAGGTGAAACCGGCATGACAGGAAGACGGATCGCCAAGGCGTTCATCTACATCCTCCCCGCGATCATACTCGCGCTGATATACTATGCGTACAGCCAGAAACCGCTGCTCGAAGTTGGCGTTGGTTACGGCGCGCGCGTTGCTTGTGGCTGCCGCTACATCGGCAACCGCAGTCTGGCCGATTGCAAGAAAGATTTTGAACCCGGCATGGAGCTTATCAAACTGTCGGAGGATGCCATGACAAAAACCGTCACTGCCTCGGTGCCGCTGCTCGCCACTCGATCAGTACGGTTTGATCCTGTGCTTGGCTGCCAGCCCGAAGCGATTAAGCCAAAAAACAACCAGCCAAGCTGACCGCGACGGGGGGGACACGGATCAACTTGGCTGGTGCTTAACCTGATACAAAAAATGCAGCAGGCTAATTACTACGCGTTACGCAACTATTTACGCAATGCCTTACATTGGCATCGGGTTGCTTGAGCCGGCATCGTTCATCATACCGTGCTTAAGGTCTCGCATCTGGTCATGGCCTGCCTTGACTGACTCATAACATTTGGAAATCGTCGCTTTGACCGCAACCGACAAATCTTGGTCAGCCAGCGCATCTTCATATTTTTCTTTGATGAAATCTTCGCCGCGTTCGACTTCAGCGATGACTGCTGTATCGTCACGACCCGTGATCGCATCGCGAATATTCATGAACACCCGGTGCGCGCCAGCAACCATGCTGCCGCTTTCAACCGGATCGCCGCCAAGCGAACGGACATAGGATTGCAAGTCATTCACGACGCTGTCACGCTCATTCGCACGCGCAAAAAACATCGATTGAAACTGACCGCTGTCCACATCTTCAGCAGCACCGCGATAGCCATCAACGCTATCAATCGTGGTCTTGATCAACCCATTGAGGGTATCAACATCATATTTGGCTTCGTGCATCGTAAAACTCCAGTTGGTGATGTGTTGGTTAAACATCGCTGGCGCACAAAGGTTTCCGGTGGAGGGAGATTTTTTTGGGGGTGGGGGGGTGTCTTAGCAATTGATCAAAAGACTGCGCGCGCACTGCTAAAAACTGCTGCCGCTCCCGACCATTAAATTTTTGGGGGTATAATCATATAAACCGTCGCTTCATCCTAGTCAGCCGCAAAGACTGGAAACTTCTGACGCATCAGCACCACACCCGTCCGCGAAAGCCCGGAAACTCGCTCGGCATCAGTCACACATTCCCTAAATGGCGCCCGAAATCCATTGGTGCCAGTCCACTTGGCCTGAACTAAGGCCGACATATCTACCGCGTTTGCATTGAGCCAAAGCTATTCACCAACGAGCGGGGACAAACAAAAATGGCATCCTTCTTTCGAGGCTTCTTGCCAGTGAGAGCATGAAGGCCCTTGCCATTGTCGGTTCGCCCATGTTGGCCACATCAAACACGCATTGTTCGAACGCGACCTTGTCCTTGATAAGGCCGCACATCTTGATCGCCCTTTCCCGTTCAATCGGCTTTATTGATGGCCTTCCCTCAAGGGGCAGCGAAACAACAGCCTTGGACAACGAACAGCTTCCTCCTGGCATTGACGGCCATTCCCTGTCAGTAAAGCTATCTGTCGTGGTGCCGGGCAGATAGTCGAACAGGCTAGTCATTGAATTGACCCGCCATGCATCTGCAAATTTCTGGTTCAGGCTGGTATGGCGATCCGCTAATGCGGCTGGCTTGGGGCCGAAGGACAGGCCTTTGGGAGAATAGGGAAGCCAGCTATTGCCGCCAATGTGCCCCATTGTTCCTTCTCTTGCCGGGGTGTTGAGCACCTCGACATTCAGATACCAATAGCCTTGGGAAGACCAGAAATTTGGGGTGACCAGAACCTCGGTTCCGTCAGCGGAGCGAACGTCGATTCCCCCGCCTGCCGCTGCTGCCTTCAGTCTGTTCCCCCCACCCAAGTTTAATCCTCCGGCTGGTATTTTTGTTTCAAATCCGTCGACGCGCAGCATCATGCGCGATGGGTCGTTGGAACGAGCAGAGCCGGTGCCAACGGGTTGAAAACTGATACGCCGCTCCCCCAACCGGAATGCGGCGGCCGTGTTCAAGCTGACGCAACTTGCAAGGCCTGTATATGGGTTTGGCCCGGGGACAAAGCTCGTTTTCACCGGGGTCTGCCTGGTCTGCATTTCAAAACCCGAATCTGAATTTCGCAAAGCGACAAATTCACCCGCAGCTTGAAAATCATAGCTTATGCCATTTGTCGTAAGAAGGTGTGGATCGCCTCTGGTGGATGGTCCCGAACTGGGTGCAGTTCCGCAAAATGCTTTAAAATTGGTGTAAGCCGGTGAACTTGCCATCGTCCCAGCGGAACCCTGCGGCATTGTCGCAATGCCGGAGGGGCCTTCTACTGCCTGAGTGAGGATCGTACCACAAAAACTAGGTATCGCGGATGAAAGATGCGGCAACCTTCCGGCATCCCCTTGCTGATGGCAGGATTTGCAACCGGTCGGAACCAGCGGAAGCGCATGCGAGAGGTTATTCTTCGGCCACGATGCGCCGATAATCGGATCATAGCGATTCGGCGCAAACATTGGCAATATGGAAGAAAGGTCACCCATCGTTAAACCCAGACCGGTGCCGCTCGCGTTTTCCAGCTCGGCATCGGGATGGATAATATAGGCATTTTCACCTGCGTGGCAGTCGGTGCACACGCCGCCACTTCCAAATTCTATTTCCTTGCCGCCGCCTTGATACAATCCTCCCGCAATGGCAGGCACCCCGATCGGTATTTCGGTCCCAGAAGGAAAGGAAAATCCCACGCCATTCCCGCTGCTTGGAGGAGATGCCCTCTGATTATCCCAGATGCACACTTTCGAACTAACCTTGCTCTGGCAGATAACCCCATCAAGAAAAACGGTTGACAATGAGCTGTTGGTATATCGCGGCAGTGCGATGCAAACCCCCTTGTTATCCTCATAGCTGCGAATTTCCGCAGGTGTGCCGACGATGAACTGCTGGCTTTGCGGAATGAAGCCGCGCGATGTCCAGCCTAGCACGCCCGGTGCCGCCAGCCGGTTAATCGGCGGCGGGATTGGCACATCATTGGCTGCGCATTCATCAATATAATCCTGACCTGTGTTGTTCGTGGTCAGTGATTGCACTCCGCTCAAGCGTTTGGCGCGCCATTTTTTAAGAGTTTCGTTCAGTTCGGGACGGATATTGAATTTTTCACGCCGCCAGCCAAAGTTCGATTTGTCTTCCGGCAATTTCCAGTCAAGTGCCGAACCGAGCAGAGAGATTTTGCCCGGCATTCGCGGATCAGTCTTCTTGATGTCGGTTTCGGCTACCAAAAGCTCCAGCGCCTGTTGATCCGTAAGCAGCTTCTCCTGCCCTTGCAGAGGCAGCACGTTGAAGCTCTTTTCCTCCGCCTCCAGCAGTCGCCGCCGCTGCACTGGAAGAGTGCTGGCCAGTTTTGACCGATACCAGGCTTGAGCTGTTGCGACAAATTCCGGAGTGGGCACGATCTGTTTGCCATCGGCATCAAACATTGCGCCATGTCCGATAAAGGCGATCGGCTCCCGGTCAGCCGACTGTGCCGGGGCCGGTTGAAGATTTCCGATTGTCACTGCAAATAGTGCGGCGATTCCAGTAAGTGGTACCGAACTCAAGACCAATCTGCGCCGAATTTGCATATGCCGCCTCCTCTAGTATGGGGAATTTTCGCCTGATCTATATTCTTAGCTTTGCCAATTATAGGACAAAGAATAGGCAACAGCGCGTGACGGCTATCACGGATCAAAGGCGACAGCATTTGTTTGTCACTGCCTCACCGAGCCTGAAATTGCTCAGCAAAGTGCTGCTATAAGTAAGCCCCTCTTCCCACGCCCCCTCCCCCTTGCTAAACCGCTCTCAACCTCCCGGGATGAGACAGTCGCCGATCCCCTGTAGTATTCCGATTTGCCGAATCGCTGCCGCGCGGGCTATCGTTGCGGCAACTCAAATAATGACAGGGGAAAATCTATGACCGCCGTTGGACAAGACACGCTTGGCACCCGCGATACGCTCACCGCTGGGGGCAAAACCGTCGCTTATTATTCGATTGCCAAGGCGGCGGCAAAGCTCGGCGATGTCTCACGACTTCCGTTCAGCATGAAGGTGCTGCTCGAAAATCTGCTGCGGTTTGAAGACGGCGGGTTCACGGTTTCAACTGACGACGTGCAGGCGCTGGTCGATTGGCAGAAAGACCCCAAATCAACCCGCGAAATTCAGTATCGCCCCGCGCGCGTGCTGCTTCAGGATTTCACCGGCGTTCCCTGCGTCGTTGATCTCGCCGCGATGCGCGATGCGATGACCAAGCTTGGCGGCGATCCCGCCAAGATCAATCCGCTCGTTCCCGTTCACCTCGTTATCGATCACTCAGTGATGGTCGATGAATTTGGCCACCCCAAGGCGGCTGAGATGAATGTCGAGATTGAATATCACCGCAATGGGGAGCGCTATGATTTCCTCAAATGGGGCAGCAAGAGCCTTGATAATTTCAAAGCCGTCCCCCCCGGCACCGGCATCTGCCATCAGGTCAATCTTGAACATATCGCCCAAGCCGTGTGGACGAGCACCGCGCCCGACGGCACCGAAATCGCTTACCCCGATACGTGCGTCGGGACGGACAGCCACACGACGATGATCAACGGCCTTGGCGTGCTTGGCTGGGGCGTCGGCGGGATTGAGGCCGAGGCGGCGATGCTTGGCCAACCGGTCTCAATGCTGATCCCCGAAGTTGTCGGCTTCAAACTGACGGGCGCGATGGCCGAAGGGATTACCGCAACTGATCTGGTGCTGACCGCAACGCAGATGCTGCGCGCCAAGGGCGTTGTCGGGCGCTTCGTTGAATATTACGGCCCCGGTCTCGACTCGCTTAGCCTTGCCGACCGCGCGACATTGGCGAACATGGCGCCTGAATACGGTGCCACGTGCGGTTTCTTCGGAATTGACGAAAAAACGCTTGATTATATGCGGCTTACCGGGCGTGATGAGGGGCAGATTGCGCTCACCGAGGCTTATTGCAAGGCGCAAGGGCTGTGGCGTTTTGCCGATGCGCCCGATCCGGTGTTCACTGACACGCTTGAGCTTGACATGGGCAGCGTCGTGCCAAGCCTTGCTGGGCCAAAACGCCCGCAGGATAAGGTGATCCTCACCGAAGTTGATGATGTGTTCAACGCTGACTTAATCAGCACCTACAAGCACGAAAGCGCCAAGCGCGTAGCCGTCGAAGGCGCGACGCATGACATTGGCGACGGTGACGTGGTGATTGCCGCGATCACAAGCTGCACCAATACCTCAAACCCAAGCGTCCTCGTCGCCGCCGGCCTCGTTGCGCGCAAGGCCAATGCGTTTGGGTTGAAGCCCAAGCCTTGGGTGAAAACTAGCCTCGCGCCGGGATCACAGGTCGTCACTGATTATCTCGACCGCGCTGGGCTTTCGGCGGATTTGGACGCAATCGGGTTTAACCTCGTTGGCTATGGCTGCACCACCTGCATCGGCAACTCCGGGCCTCTGGCGGAACCGATCAGCAAAGCCGTCAACGCCAATGACATCGTCGCGGCCTCGGTCATTTCGGGCAACCGCAATTTTGAAGGCCGCGTCTCGCCCGACGTCCGCGCGAACTTCTTGGCCTCGCCGCCGCTGGTTGTTGCTTATGCGCTCAAAGGCACCGTCACCGAAGATTTCACGACTACGCCCATCGGCCAAGCGACCGACGGCAGCGACGTGTACCTCCGTGATATCTGGCCCAGCAATCAGGAAATTGCTGACACAATGGCCGCCAACATTGACCGCTCAATGTTCGAAAGCCGCTATGCCACTGTCTACCAAGGCGATGCGCATTGGCAGGCGATCCAGGTCGAAGGATCGGCCACTTACCAGTGGCGCGCGGGCAGCACCTATGTCGCCAATCCGCCTTATTTTGAGGGGATGAGCATGACGCCCGCCCCCGTCACCGATATCCTGAGCGCAAAGCCGCTCGCGATCCTCGGCGATTCGATCACCACTGATCACATCAGCCCGGCTGGCTCAATCAAGGCGGACAGCCCCGCTGGCAAATTCCTGATGGAGCATCAGGTGGCGAAGGCCGATTTCAACAGCTACGGCGCGCGGCGCGGCCATCATGACGTGATGATGCGCGGCACATTCGCGAATATCAGAATCAAGAATGAAATGGTGCCCGGCATCGAAGGCGGGATGAGCAGCTACGGCGGCGAAACCATGGCGATCTACGACGCCGCAATGCGCCACAAGGCCGACGGCACGCCCTTGGTCGTCATCGGCGGCAAGGAATATGGCACCGGCTCCTCGCGCGACTGGGCAGCGAAGGGCACCAACCTCCTCGGCGTTCGCGCGGTCATCGTCGAAAGCTTCGAGCGCATCCACCGCAGCAACCTCGTCGGCATGGGCGTGTTGCCATTGCAGTTCGTTGACGGGCAGACGCGCTTGTCATTGGGCCTAACCGGAGACGACAGCTTCACGATCACTGGCGTCGCCGAATTGAAACCGCGCCAGAGCGTGACGGTCAACGTCACCCGCAAGGACGGGACGCAGTTCAGCTTCGAAACACTCTGCCGCATCGATACTGCCAATGAGGTCGAGTATTTCATGAACGGCGGGATTTTGCATTATGTGTTGAGGAAGTTGGCGGCTTAGGGGGATAAAGGCTATGACCCACAACTGCTGGCCGACGATGAATAGTGGAAAAGCAGCATGAATATCAAAGATATTTCGCATTTTATTATTGAATATAAGAAAAATCCACGAAAGATTATAATTTTTAGCGTACTAGCAATTTTCATGATAATGTTTATTACACTTATTACGTCCACAGCTGAAAATTTGAGTAATAGCTGGTTTGAAAAAAAATTAACGACTGAAGCTGTAGTTATTTCATATAATAAATTACCCGATCTTCAATCTAGTAACATAGTTTTAGGAAATTCTAAATCCAGAAATCAGTATATATTTGTGGTTCCAGTAAAAAATGTTACATCATTTCCTGTTATATTAAGAAGCATTAGCTTGCATTTAGATACAAAATTTGAATTGGGAAAAACATTTGGAAAACGCGAGCCTTGTGCTACGCATGAGACTGCAGAGTTTGAAGTTGATAATCAAGTATATATTGCTTCAGCACTATCAAAATCTTCAAATATTGTCGACTTATCTGGAAATTTAACCGTTGATCAAAATAAAGAGGACTCTTTTCCTATAAAGATGAGTGTCACGATAGGGGGTTGTGGCATACCATTTGACAGTGATAGCAAATTTGCAGCCCGCATAGAGTTTCCGGTTGCATTCAGTCCCATGTCCACCAAAAATATTGTGATAAGAATCCCAAAGAAAATTATGATAAATAGGAGTATTGAAAAGGGCATTTATGAATATATTGATCTTCGAGATATTCCGAAATTTGTAACAATTGACAATGCAGGGTATTTAAAAGTGGCTGTTAGTGCCAACGGAAAAGCGAATATTTTATCGAAAATGCTGCCGTCGGGTGTAGAGAGAAGTAATTTTTATGATTCAAAAACCAACGAAAGCGGAAATTTATGGTAAGTATGTTCCAGGGATACTATAGTAATTAGCATTACGGGATTACGAATTACTGTGACAGTGCACTTAATTTACGAGATAAATGCGCCCTTCGGATTACGGTGCGGGAATTACGGTGAATTACGGTGGAATTACGGTGACACCTTACTTAACTCCCAAACTGCCGCATCGCTCTTAGTGGGGACAGCCAGTAGGCTGTCCCCGGCAGCACACCCCCTCGCTTTCGGAGGACTTTCTTCTTGGCGGCTTGGCGTGAGGCAAATTTCCACCCTCACCACGCGCCTCACCACCGCTTATTCTCACGCCAAGACCGCCAAGCCGCCAAGGGATACACACCGTCACCCTGAACTTGTTTAGCTTCGCTGGCCTTCGGCTCAGGGTCTATCCCTCAACCAGCGAAGGCTGAGTTTGTTGAGAGATGGATGCTGAAACAAGTTCAGCATGACGGTTGTGGCGCTGAGGCGTTTCAAAACTGATGTGCCCTTGCCGGGGAGGAATTTCTTCTTCGTGGCCTTCGTGGCTTCGTGTGCGAAAATTGACTCACACGAAGCCACGAAGGCCACAAAGAAGGTAAGACCAAGATCGCCCCGCCAAGGGGCTTCGATCAATCTGATTTGCTTGAAACCCAATGCTTGGTTATGATGCCAACATGGCAACGCGCGTCCCGAAACCTTCACCCGACGAACCGGACTTCATCCCCGAAGGCCCAGAACTTGACGCCCTGATCAAAGCCAAGGTTGCCGAGGCCGATTCCAATCCTGCGCCTAGCATCCCGATGGCGGAAGTTTTTGAAGGACTGCGCGCCCGCCACGCCGAACGGATGATGCGTGGCAGCTGAGGTTATTTGGCGACCCGAAGCCCGTAACGATTTGTATCAAATCTATGATTGGATCGCTGATCATGCCGATTCCGCTACCGCGCTCACCTATACATCACGCATTGAAACCTTTGTCGAACGGCTGAGCAATTTTCCAAATCGAGGGACACCGCGTTTTCATCTGGCAGCCGGGTTGCGCACGGTTACTTTTGAAAGACGCATTATCATCGCCTATCGGGCTGATGGGCAACAGGTGACCATATCCCGCCTTTTTCATACCGCACGCGATTCGTTCGCGGGGCCATTTTGACGCCATGCGTCGTCATCGAAACGCCCATCCACGCTAGCATAATTTGCTTGCCTTCCTCGCGATGCTAGCATAAATAGCTAGCGTGAATAATAAGCAATCCAAAACACTTGTCGCGGTGTTTGCTGACCCCGTCTCGGCCACAATAGATTGGATCGCGATTGAGGGGTTGCTGATCGCTTGCGGCTGTCGGGTGATTGAAGGCAATGGTTCGCGGGTGCGGTTTGAAAAGGATGGCATGACGGAAACATTCCATCGCCCTCATCCTAACAAAGAAGCCAAAAAATATCAGGTTCGGGCGGCGCGTGCGTATCTTGTGAGATTAGGAATCAGACAATGAGTGATGTTTTATCATATAATGGCTATCAAGCGCGGGTAGAATTTGATGCTGATGATCGCATCTTTTTTGGTAAGATTGCCGAAATAAATGACGGGATTGGTTTTCATGCCGATACTGTGGATGAATTAATCGCAGCCTTTCACGAGGCTGTCGATGATTATATCGAAACCTGCGCCAAAATCGGTAAGCGCCCCGATAAGCCCTATTCGGGCAAGCTGATGTTTCGCGTCGATCCAGAGGTTCATGCCAGCGCCGCGCGCGCCGCGATGCTCGCGGGCAAAAGCCTTAATGCTTGGGCGGAAGGCGTGCTTCGGGCGGCGGCGGCGGCGTAGAGAGCCGCTACCCTTCCACCACGCCCTTGAACCCTTGCGCCACGACATACCATTCGGATGAGCCTTTGCGGCTGGCAGGCGGTTTGGCGTGTTTTACGGTTTTGAAATTGGCCTTGAGCAGCGCGATCAAGTCATTGTCTGATCCGCCCGCAAGTGACTTTGCGATGAATGCGCCGCCGGGTTTCAATACCTGAATCGCGAAATCAACGCCCGCCTCAACCAGGCCCATCGTCCGCAAATGGTCGGTCTGCGGGTGGCCGACGGTGTTGGCCGCCATGTCGGACAGCACAAGGTCTGCCTGCCCGCCAAGCGCTTCGGAAAGCCACGCGGGGGCGGCGTCATCCATGAAATCCATCTCGGCAATGATCACGCCGTCGATTGGATCAACGGGGAGCAAATCAATCCCGACGACAATCGCTGACGGACAGCGTTGCCGCACCACCTGCGCCCAGCCGCCGGGTGCAATGCCCAAATCAAGCACACGTTTCGCCCCGCGCAGAAAGCCGTATTTTTCGTCGAGTTCGATCAGCTTATACGCCGCCCGACTGCGGTAGCCATCGGCCTTCGCGCGCTTGACATAGGGGTCGTTCAACTGCCGTTGCAGCCAACGCACTGACTGTGTCGTCCGCCCCTTCGCCGTCTTAACGCGGACGGTGCCGCCTGATCCGCCCCGGCTCATCGGCGTTTGTCATTCGCCATCAACTGGCGGAGGATGCCCTCACGGATGCCGCGATCCGCCACGCCAACGCGGGGGGCGGGCCAGATATCAAGGATCGCCTCAAGGATCGCGCAGCCCGCGACGACGAGATCGGCACGTTCATAACCGATGCAGGCAAGTTCGGCGCGCTCATCGATTGACAGACTTGAGAGCTTGGTACTGATCGTGCGCATTGCTTCGCTTGGCACCATCAGCCCGTCAATCTGGCGGCGGTCATAGCGTGGCAGTTCAAGATACACGCTGGCAAGCGTCGTCACCGTGCCGCTGGTGCCGAGCAGCCGAAACGTCGGGTGCACCGCATTCTGGCGCGCGGCGAACTCGCGGAAGCTGTCGCTCACCCGCGCGCGCATTCGGGCATAGGCCGACAGCCGGTCGTCGCGGTCGGCCACGTCTCGCGCCTCTGATTCGGCGAGCGAAACCACGCCCCACGGCACACTGAGCCAATCAAGCGTCTGTGGCTCATCTCCGCGCGTATCAACCACGATCAGTTCAGTTGACCCGCCGCCAATATCGAACACGAGCGCGGGGCCATCGCCCGCCTCAAGCAGCTTATGACACCCCGTCACCGCGAGCCGCGCCTCCTCTTCAGCGGTAATGATATCAAGCTTGATCCCGGTTTCGCGGCGCACACGCTCAGCAAATTCAGCACCATTGGCGGCGCGGCGGCAGGCCTCGGTCGCGACCGAACGCGAGAGATCGACCCCGCGCCGGACAAGCTTTTCAGCGCAGATC
>JAYTMV010000177.1:0-15637 GCA_043728175.1 Sphingomonadales bacterium | reverse complement strand
GCGACTGGCAAGATAGGCCACCGCTGCGCCAATATCTGCGCCTTCGCCAAGCCGACCAATGGGAATGCGCGTGGTCAGCGCTTCCTTCTGCGCATCGGGGAGGGCGTCCGTCATTGGCGAAACAATAAAACCGGGTGCCACACAATTTACGGTGATGTTGCGGCTCGCCAACTCTTGACCGAGCGCCTTTGACATTGCGGTGAGGCCGCCCTTTGACGCGGCATAGTTCGCCTGGCCTGGATTGCCTGTCGCGCCGACAACGCTCGTGATCGAAATGATCCGGCCAAAGCGTGCCTTCATCATCGGTTTTGACGCAGCCCGGATCAGGCGGAATGCAGCGGTAAGGTTCACCGCGATCACCTGATCCCACTCCTCATCCTTCATCCGCATCGCCAGATTATCGCGTGTCACTCCCGCATTGTTCACAAGAATATCAAGCTGCCCCAGCACCTCAACCGCGCGCGGCACAAGACCGTCAACCGCAGCGCCATCGGAAAGATTGCACGGCAGGATCACCGGATCACCGCCAAGCCCTGCCGCCACCGCAGCCAGTGCATCCTCTCGCGTCCCCGAAAGCGCAACACGCGCACCTTGCGCCGCCAGTGCCACCGCCACCGCCGAGCCTATTCCACCGCTCGCGCCCGTGACGAGTGCCGTCATTCCTGTGAGATCAAACATTCTCATAATTCCTTCAGCAGACGCTCAATATCATCCATATTCACGAGCGACGCCACTTCAACCTCGCCCACTGCACTGCGCTTGACCATCGGGCCGAGCACCTTGCCGCCGAATTCGACGAAGTGATGCACGCCTGCGGCCTCCATCGCGATCACTGATTCGCGCCAGCGGACACGACCTGTCACTTGTTCGACGAGCAAGGTACGGATGGCGTCAATATCGCTTACCGGGGCTGCTGTAACATTGGCATAAAGTGGAACGAGTGGAGCCTGTAGCGCTGCGCCCTCAAGCGCTTTTGCCATCGCGTTCGCCGCTGGCTGCATCAGGGGGCAATGAAACGGCGCTGACACGGGGAGCAAAACGCCGCGCTTGATGCCATGTTCTTTGGTGAGCGCAATCGCGCGGTCAATCGCGGCCTTGTGTCCCGAAATCACCACCTGGCCCGGATCATTATCATTAGCGACAGTGCAGATTTCGCCCTCCGCCGCCGCATCAGCCAGCGCTTGTGCTTTTTCGATGTCAGCGCCGAGCAGCGCAGCCATCGCGCCAATCCCAACTGGAACAGCGGCCTGCATCGCTTCACCGCGCAGGCGCAGCAGCCGGGCTGTTGTTGCCAGATCAAGCGCGCCCGCCGCACACAGTGCTGAATATTCGCCCAGACTGTGTCCTGCGACAAAATCGCACTTATCGACGAGTGACACACCGCCCTCCCGCTCAAGCACACGCAGCGTCGCAATCGCATTCGTCATAATCGCGGGCTGGGCATTGGCGGTGAGCATCAATTGATCCTCCGGCCCTTCGCACATCAGCTTGAACAGGTTCTGGCCGAGCGCGTCATCAACCTCTTGAAACACTTCACGCGCCACGGTGCTGGCTTGGCTCAGCGCAAGCCCCATGCCAACCGACTGGCTGCCCTGCCCCGGAAAAATAAATGCCCGCATTGGAAATATCCTTGGATTCTAATCGAAGACGGTATTGCTTTTTTCAACCGTCCACGTCTGCCCCTTGGAAAGCAGCGCCTGCATATCGGCGCGTTTGCCTTCGGACAGTTTGGCATTTTGCTCAGTCACCGCACGATCAAACGTCGGGCGCGGATGATCAAAAATGACGCCGAGCGCAATGGGCAGGCCGTCCTCAATCGCCATATCGACGAGCATCATCGCGATGCCGCGATTGGTGACGTTGTGGGTAATAACGCCAGCACCTTCCCAATCACCATCAACCACATCAACCACTTGCAGCGTAAGCTCTTCACTATTGAGGTGAAGCCCCTTGGTGCCGCCTGCGAACAGCATTGGCTTGCCGTCTTCAAGCCAAATCTGGTTGAGCGGCGCGTTGCCCTTGTCAGTGAACCCTGCAAACACATCATCATTATAAACGATGCAATTCTGGTAAATCTCAACAAAGCCAGTGCCCCGGTGCGCGTGCGCAGCCTTCAACACCTCGGTCAGGCGCTTGTGCGTATCAATCCCGCGCGCAACAAACCGCGCACCTGATCCAAGCGCAAAAGCGCACGGCGTTGCGGGGCGATCCACCGAACCATAAGGCGTTGACGGGCTGCGCGTGCCGACGCGCGATGTCGGCGAGTACTGGCCCTTGGTCAGGCCGTAAATCTCATTGTTGAACAGCAGCACTTGGCAATCAAGGTTGCGGCGGATGAGGTGCATCGTGTGATTGCCACCGATCGACAGCGCGTCACCATCCCCCGTGATAATCCAGACATCAAGCTCTGGATTGGCGAGCTTCACCCCCGTCGCCACCGCAGGCGCGCGGCCGTGGATGGTGTGGAATCCGTAAGTTTCCATATAATATGGGAAGCGCGATGAGCAGCCGATACCGCTGATAAACACTGTATTCTCTGGCTTCACGCCAAGCTCTGGCATCGTCCGCTGGACGGCTTTGAGGATCGCATAATCGCCGCATCCGGGGCACCAGCGCACCTCCTGATCAGTTTCCCAATCCTTGGGGGAGCCTTTAGCGATTGGGGTCATGTCGTTCATGAAAGCGCTCCTTCAATCGCCGCAGTGATTTCGGCGATGGTAAATGGCTGGCCGGACACCTTATTCAATGGCCTTGCATCAACCAGATATTGATCCCGCAGCACCGTCTTAAACTGGCCCGTGTTCATCTCGGGCACGATCACCTTGTCATATCCTTTGAGCAGTTCACCCAGATTTTTGGGCAACGGCCAGATGTGGCGGACGTGGATGTGGCTGACATCAAGCCCTTTGCGGCGGCTGCGCAGCACTGCTTGATGGATCGGGCCAAAGGTTGATCCCCAGCCAACAATCGCAAGCTTCCCGCCGGGAACTCCGAGCGAAATTTCCTGATCAGGAATGCTGTTGGCAACGCCGAGGACTTTGTTTTGGCGGATATCAGTCATCATCTGATGGTTTTCAGAACCATAGTTGATGTGGCCAGTATCAACTTCCTTTTCGATGCCACCGATGCGGTGGAGCAATCCGGGGGTGCCGGGCTTCACCCAAGGCCGAGCGAGTTTATGATCACGCCCATAAGGCTTAAACCCGCCTTCGGGCACATGATCCAAGAACGTCACAGGGAACGGCGCATAAGCGTCCATATCAGGGATCGCCCACGGTTCTGCCGCGTTGGCGATATAGCCGTCGGTCAAGAGCATCACTGGCGTCATATATTGCACTGCAATCCGCACTGCCTCAATCGCGCATTCAAATGCGTCAGCGGGCGAACAGGCCGAAATGACGGGCATCGGCGTGTCGCCGTTGCGCCCATACACTGCCTGATAAAGATCGCTCTGCTCAGTCTTGGTCGGAAGGCCAGTTGATGGCCCGCCGCGCTGTGAATTGATGATGATCAGCGGAAGCTCGGTCATCACCGCAAGACCCATCGCTTCACCCTTGAGCGCAATCCCCGGCCCCGATGACGATGTTACGCCAAGCTTACCCGCGTAAGACGCGCCGATGGCTGACGCGATTGCGGCGATTTCATCCTCAGCCTGAAAGGTCGTTACGCCAAATTCTTTGAGGCGTGAGAGATGGTGGAGGATCGCCGAGGCAGGCGTAATTGGATAGCCGCCAAAGAAAATCTTGAGCCCCGCAAGCTGAGCGCCCGCGACAATCCCGAGCGAGATCGACTCAGCGCCAGTGATCGTCCGGTACTGCCCCGGCGCAACATTGGCCGCAGCAACATGGTGTTGCTTGAGCCGCGCGTCACCAAGCCCGTCGCCGCTGATTTCGGCGGTTTCACCGTACGCATGACCCGCGTTAAGTGCCGCGATATTGGCCTCGGCAAGCACTGGAGTCTTCGCGAACTTCTCATTGAGCCACGCGACAATCGGGGCGCGATCACGGTCAAACATCCAAAGCGCGAGGCCAAGCGTCCACATATTTTTGCAGCGCAGCGCTTCCTTATTACCAAGCCCGAACGGCTTGACCGCATCAAGCGTGAGTTGCGAAATATTGAAGTGCATCAACTGCCATTTGGAAAGGCTGCCATCCTCAAGTGGATTGGCCTCATAGGCCGCCTTCTTAAGGTTACGTTCGCCAAATTCGCCATCATCGGCAATGATCAGGCCGCCCGCCTTGAGCGCGCCAACATTGGTTTTGAGTGCTGCCGGGTTCATCGCGATCAGCACATCAGGCTCATCACCCGCAGTTGTAATTTCCGCCGAACCGAAATTGATTTGGAATGCGGACACCCCGAACAACGTGCCCTGCGGCGCGCGAATTTCGGCTGGAAAATCAGGAAAGGTCGCAAAGTCATTTCCAGCGAGTGCAGACGACAGCGTGAACTGCCCCCCGGTCAATTGCATCCCGTCACCTGAATCGCCTGCAAAGCGGACGACGACGGCTTCGGTGTTTTCGGGTGCGTTAAATATGGTCGCACTCTCGGTGCGCACGGCGGTGGCCATTATTATGTTTCCTGCAAACTTTGATGTGCTGCGCTTTAGGCGTGGTCACATGCGGATGCAAAATAGTTATTATGCAGCAAAGCGCAATCTTTCTTGGCTCTCGACGGCAAGGAAAAAGCCATTTAGGCTTCAGTCAAATAAAAAAACGGAGTTAAAACATGACTGAAGCCTATGTCCGCCCCGATGTTGCGGTGTTTCTCAATTTTCTCAATAATGTTCCAGGGGCAAAAATGCATGAGCTAACCCCTGATGAGGCGCGCGCGCAAATGCGGATGATGGGTGTTGTCGCTGAACTACCCGTTGGTGATTTGGCAATCGTGCGTGATCTTGAAATTCCGGGGCCAGCCGGGATAATTCCTGCGCGACTTTATGACGCCCGCGAAACCCGTGACGCTGGGCCGGTGATGGTTTTCTATCACGGTGGCGGCTTCGTCATCGGTGATCTTGAAACCCACGGGCCTTATTGTGCCGAGGCCGCGCGCCAGCTCGATATGCCTGTCATCTCAATTGATTACCGGCTTGCGCCTGAACATCCTTTCCCCGCAGCCCCTGAAGATTGCGAAGCTGCCACGCGTTGGGTTGCTGACAATATCGCCTGCACGGGCCTGATCCTTTCGGGCGATAGCGCGGGTGGCAACCTCACCGTTGTTACCGCTATGGCACTGCGTGACGAACCCGCCGCCGTGCCTGTGATTGCGCAAAACCCAATTTACCCTTTCGTTTCAATGAGTGGTGATTGGGACAGTATGCGTGACTTCGCTGACGGTTTCCTGCTCTCAAGCGACGGCATGGCATGGTTTAGCGACGCCTATGCCAGCGACCCCGAGGATCGCCGCGCGGCACCGCTTTCGCATGATCACGCAGGCCTGCCACCAACCGTGGTGATGACTGCGAGTCTTGATCCGCTCCACGATCAGGGGGTTGCTTATGTCGCGGCGCTCGAAGCGGCGGGCGTTCACGTCCGCCATGTTGAGGCCGACGGCAACATCCACGGCCTGATCAACTTGCGCAAGATCATCCCTTCGGCGCAGGATGATATCACGCGCAATCTTGATGCGTTGAAGGTAGTGCTGGCTGAGGTTGTAATGGCCCCCGCATGATTGATCCAAATACCCTGCCTTATCGGCCCTGCGCCGGAATTATGCTGCTTAACGCGGAAGGCATGGTATTTGTCGGTCAGCGTCTCGATAGCCAGCTTGACGCGTGGCAAATGCCGCAGGGCGGGATTGATGATGGTGAAGAGGCCGAGGCTGCCGCCTTTCGTGAGCTTGGCGAAGAAACAGGCATCGCGCCGCATCTAGCCGAACTGATCGCGCGGTCGGCGGGTGAACATCTTTATGACCTGCCACCGCATATGCTCGGCAAAATATGGAAAGGCCGGTATCGCGGTCAGCGCCAAATATGGTTCCTGATGCGCTTTTTGGGAACCGACAGTGACATCAACATTGCCACAGCGCACGAAGAATTTCGCGCGTGGCGCTGGGCCGCGCCGGAACAACTTGTCGACCTCATCGTCCCCTTCAAGCGGGAGCTTTATGCCAATGTCATCGCTGAATTCGCGCGCCATTTATGAGGCCAAACCCGCCAATTGGTGGGAACGCAACGTCGTCCCCAAACTGATCGGCTGCGCCTGCGCGCAACCGCAAATCATGAAGGCGCGCAGCCGGATCGTCCCCCAAGCAGAGGGCGATGTGCTAGAGCTTGGCTGCGGCGGCGGGATCAACATGCAGTTTTATGATGCAAGCCGGATCACCAGCTTTGCCGGACTCGACCCATCGCCCGCTTTGCTCGATGCCTCACGCGCCGCTGCGCAAAGCAAGGGTATGACTGCCGATATTCGCGCTGGAATTGGTGAGGCAATGCCCTTCGATGATGCCAGTTTCGACACCATTCTCGTCACCTTCACGCTTTGCTCAGTGAGTGATCAGCAACAGGTGTTAAGTGAAATGCGCCGCGTTCTGCGGCCCGGCGGCAAGGCGCTTTTTCTTGAACATGGCAGCGCACCTGACGCGAGCGTTCGCAAGTGGCAACGCAGGATTGAGCCAATCTGGAGCCGGATTGGCGGCAATTGCCACCTAACCCGCGCGATTACGGGAGCCTATGAAAGCGCTGGCTTCAAAATTTCCGGCGGTGACAAAAGCTACATGCCCAAAACCCCGCGCCCCTTCGGCTGGATCGAATGGGGCGAAGCGCGGGTTTAGGCAGGCCAGAAGGCCCGCCAGATCACGTAACTAAGCGCTGGCAAGCCAATCAAATCGACCACCGCAATCTGACGCAGCGCAGGCGGCGCGCCTTGCAACCAGTAAAGCGCCAGAAAACTTATCATGCTAATCGCCACCGCGACAGAAGCCAAACGGCGCGGTGTCGCATCGAACGCTGACCAGACGCAAATCACAAGAACCGTCAGAAACAAAGCCGCACGGTGGTGTATCAGCACTAACAACGCATTTCCCGGCGCAAGCCCGTAAAGCTTGGTCAACAACGAAGGAATGAAAAACGCCAGCGCAGGCATCAAATGCACCAGCGCAAGGATCAGCCAGGCGATCAGTTCTAACATGCAACTGATTTTAGGAGAGCGCGTGGAGAGATGCAATGGCATTCACTTCACAAATTGTTTCAAATGCGTTATGCACTACACGCACAAGGATATAGCTATGCACAAACGAATGACGATCACACTTGATGAAGCGGTTTACGATGGGCTTTACCGCACAGTTGGCAAGCGGCGAATGAGCCAGTTTATTGAGGATTTGGTGCGCCCGCACGTCTCTGATACCGCGTTAGATACCGGATACCAAGCGATGGCGGCGGATAGTGAGCGCGACAGTGATGCGTCCGAATGGATCAACGCGTTAGCAGGTGACAGCGCCGATGAAACGCGGTGAAGTCTGGTGGGTCGAATTTGATCCCTCCATTGGCAGTGAAATCCGCAAAACACGCCCTGCAATCATCCTTAGCAACGATGCCGCCAACCGCAACCTGAGCCGAGTGGTCGTAATCCCGCTCTCCTCAAATGTCGCGCGGCTCTATCCGGGGGAGGCGCTGGTTACCGTCGCTGGCAGACAGAGCAAAGCGATGGCCGATCAGATTATGGCGGTGGACAAGGCGCGCTTGAAAGATCGCGTTGGGGCGTTGTCACGCGCAGATATGGCGGAGGTAGAAGAAGCGATTAAGTTACATTTGGGATTGCCGAAGTAGGACTTTGACATGGATTGATTAGAGTTTTAGCACTAGCTTTGATTTGGACTTGCATCATGGCTACAGGTCGTTCAGAAATAATTGATGATTCCTGCAGTTGGCCCCGATCGATCAGCAACAGTCTTGTGGTTCCCAAACGGCCACCAACCAACAGACAGTGATTTTGATCCATCAGGCCCCATCCTTCGCGCTAAGCCCTTTTGGTATTATCATGAAGCATTGACCGAAGTAGTCTATACACTCAACTTAGCTCCACAAGATCCCAAATTGGTAGGTCACAACGTTTGGATTAAGTGGGGCGACAAGATATTAGATGAAAATGATATTTGTGCTGAGCGTGCAAGGCTAAAGCAATCGAGAAACCCCAGTCCTTAGCGAACCAGGATAACTGACAGTCAAAGCATACCGTCTTTGCGAGCGAAGCGCGGAAATCCAATAGGACTGCGTTGGCCAGTCTAGATTGCCGCGTCGCTGCGCTCCTCGCAATGGCGGTGGTCTTGAGCCTTACCCCTGCGCCTTCACCCGTGCCCGAAACTTATGCAGCAGTGGCTCGGTATAACCGTTAGGCTGCGCCACCCCTTCAAACACCAGCGCGCGGGCGGCTTGAAACGCGATGCTGTCGGACGTCAGCGTTCGGTATAGCGGATCGCCTGCGTTTTGTGCATCAACTTTGGTCGCCATTTTGGTGAGCGCTGTGTCAACTTGGGTCTCGCTACACACACCGTGGAGGAGCCAGTTGGCGATATGTTGTGAGCTGATGCGCAGCGTTGCGCGATCCTCCATCAGGCCGATGTCATTGATATCGGGCACTTTTGAACAGCCAATCCCCTGATCAATCCAGCGGACGACGTAGCCAAGAATGCCTTGGGCATTATTCTCAACTTCTTCGCGTACTTCATTGGCTGACCAATTATGTCCAGCAGGTGAGACGGGGATGGTGAGGAGCGGCGTAAGACCGGGCGTTGGCTGCTTCGCAAGCTCAGCCTGCCGCGCAAACACATCGACTTGATGATAGTGCATCGCATGGAGCGTGGCAGCAGTCGGGCTTGGCACCCATGCAGTGTTGGCCCCGCTGCGTGGATGGCCGATTTTCTGCACCATCATATCGGCCATCATGTCAGGCGCTGCCCACATCCCTTTGCCGATCTGCGCCTTGCCCGAAAAACCGCAGGCAAGCCCGATCTGAACGTTGCGCGCTTCGTAAGCTGTGATCCAATCGCTCAACTTCATCGCGCCTTTGCGGATCATCGGCCCGGCCTGCATTGATGTATGCATTTCGTCGCCGGTGCGATCAAGAAAGCCCGTGTTGATGAACACGATCCGGTCTTTCACCGCGTGGATACACGCGGCGAGATTGGCCGAGGTGCGGCGCTCCTCATCCATCACGCCGACTTTGATTGTATGGCGCGGTAGCTTCAATAAATCCTCAACTACATTGAACAAGTCATTGGTAAAAGCTGCTTCTTCTGGCCCGTGCATCTTAGGTTTGACGATGTAGATGCTGCCCGTCCGACTGTTGCAATGGGTGCCAAGTCCCTTCAAATCATGGAGCGCACAGAGCGAAGTAAAAACCGCATCGAGAATGCCTTCGGGTGCTTCGCTGCCATCGCTGAGCAGCACCGCCGGGTTCGTCATGAGGTGGCCAACATTGCGGACGAACATAAGGCTACGCCCCGACAGTGTAACATTGCCCCAAACTCGGTCAGCCTCAAGCGCACGAGTCTGAGTTTTACCGCCTTTTTCAAAATTGGCGGTCAAATCGCCGCGCATCAGGCCAAGCCAATTGGTGTAGGCCGCAACCTTATCCTGCGCGTCCACCGCCGCGACTGAGTCTTCCAGATCGATGATCGCAGTGAGCGCCGACTCAAGCCGCACGTCAGCAATACCAAGCAGATCAGTTTTTCCAATCACATGCTCAGGATCAATAACAACTTCAATATGCAAGCCATTGTTTTTGAACAGTAATGACTGATTGTTGTCATTGGCGACTAAATCTCGGTGCGCGGCACCTTTGATCACATCCGCCCACCCCGGAATCGCCTCATCAAGAAACACCCGAGCCCGCGCAATCACGGCTGCGCCTCGCTGCGCATCATATCCACCCGGCTTGGCCTGCGGCGCATCAAGTACATCAGTGCCGTAAAGCGCATCATAAAGGCTGCCCCACCGCGCATTGGCGGCATTGAGGACGAAACGATCATTAAGGCTCGGCACAACAAGCTGCGGCCCGGCCATCGTCGCGATCTCAGAATCTACATTGGTCGTCCCTATGGTGAAGGGCGCTGGTTCCGGCACCAGATAGCCAATCTCACGCAGGAACGCCTCATAAGCGGCGGCATCATGCGGCTGGCCTTTACGCGCCTGATGCCATGCATCAATTTGCGCCTGAAGCGAGTCGCGTTTGGCTAGCAGGGCGCGGTTGGCAGGCACCATCTTTTCAAGCAGTTTGGCAAAACCCGCCCAAAAGCTATCGCCATCAAGACCAGTTCCAGCTAACGCCTTACTGTCAACGAAATCGGCCAATTCGCTGGCAATTTGGATGCCGTTGCGGGTGATATAGTCAGTCATGAAATGCCCTTTATCGCTGTGTTGTTCCGGGGAGGAAAGCAAGGCGAAGCTCCTATGCCGCAGAGTGAGGCTGCGTGCAATCGGGGACTGTCGCAATAATATTACGCGGGCTATGGTGCGCTCATGACTCTAACAATAACCGAACAGGCGCTCGTTGAGCGTGCCGCCGCAACGCCAATGCTAGTACAGGTCGAGCGCTGGGCCGCGATCAACACGGGCACGCGCAATCTGGAAGGATTAAAGGCCGTTGCGGGACTGCTTGCCGATGAATTCGCATCGCTTCCCGGCGCACTATCGCTCGTCAGCGGCGATCCGGTTGAAAGTGTTGCCGCAAACGGCGTGATCACCACAATCGCGCATGGCGATCATCTTCATCTCCGCGTTCGCCCCGATGCGCCGGTGCAAATGCTCTTCACTGGCCACATGGATACCGTGTTCGCCACTGACCATCCATTTCAGAACATGAAATGGCTTGAACCCGGAGTTTTGAACGGCCCCGGCGTTGCCGATATGAAGGGCGGGATTGCCGTCATGCTCGCCGCGCTGAAAACCGTGGAGGCAAGCGGCACTGGCTTTGGCTATGAAGTGATCATCAACAGCGATGAGGAGGTTGGATCGCCCTCTTCCGCTGCGCTGATCGCACGCGTGGCCAAGGGCAAGCTTGCAGCCTTCACTTACGAACCTTCCGCGCTCCCTGATGGCACGCTTGCCGGGGCACGCGCAGGCAGTGGCAATTTTTCAATCATCATCACAGGAAAGAACGCTCATGCAGGCCGCAATCCAGATGATGGGCGTAACGCGATTGTGGCAGCAGCCGACCTTGCCGTCCGATTGAAAGCGGCAAGCGGCGCTGGCTTTTCATGCAATCCTGCGCGGATTGAGGGCGGCGCACCGAACAATGTCGTACCCGATCATGCAATCCTACGCGTTAATTTCCGTCCTAAAACACCTGCCGATGAGCGAGTAGCGCGCGCTCTGCTTGATACGCTTGCGAGTGAAATCGCGCGAAGTCATGACGTCAAAATCCATATCCACGGCAGCTTTGGCCGCCCGCCAAAACCGATGGACGAAAATGCCAAAAAGCTCTTCAACCTCGTAAAGCTATGCGGCGCAGACCTTGGCCAGACCATCGGTTGGAAAGACAGTGGCGGCGTCTGCGATGGTAATAACATCGCTGCGTGCGGCGTTCCTGTGGTCGATACTATGGGCGTGCGTGGCGGATCAATCCATTCTGCCGATGAATTTATGATCGCAGACTCGCTCGGCGAACGCGCCGCACTATCGGCACTTGCCATTTCCCGTATCATTGCCAAGGGGCATTTATGACTTTTTTGATCCGCGCGGCGCGCCCAGATGATGTGCAGGCCCTTTATGAAATGGCGAAACGGACGGGAGGCGGATTCACCAACTTGCCACCTGACAAAAAATCACTTTCGGCCAAGCTTGAGCGCGCCGCCGCCGCTTTTGCTCGCACCGAAGACTGTGTTGCGGATGATCTCTATGTCTTCGTGCTGGAAAATACCGCAACCGGCGAAGTACGCGGCACATGCCAGATTTTCGGTCAGGTCGGGCAGAAATGGCCCTTTTATTCCTATCGTCGCGGCACGCTCACGCAACATAGTGTGGAACTGAACCAAACATTTCGCGCTGAGATGTTGACGTTATCAACTGACCTTGAAAATTCAACTGAAGTCGGCGGGCTGTTCCTTCATCCCGGTGAACGCTCAGGCGGACTCGGGATGCTCATCGCGCGGAGCCGCTATTTGTTTATCCGTAACCACCGCGCGCGCTTTGGCGACAAGACTATCGCTGAACTACGCGGCGTAATCGATGAAGCTGGCGGGTCCCCCTTCTGGGACGGTGTAGCGGGGCGCTTCTTCGGGATGAACTTTCAAGCCGCCGATGAATTCAACGCGGTTCATGGCAATCAGTTTATTGCAGACCTGATGCCGAAGCATCCTGTTTACACCGCGATGCTCCCCGAAACGTCACGCGCCGTGATTGGCATTCCCCATCCTTCGGGCCGGGCCGCGATGCGGATGCTTGAGAATGAAGGCTTTGCTTGGGAAAATTACATTGATATTTTCGATGGTGGCCCAACCATGACGGTACGCACCGATCAAATCAGAAGCCTACGCGAGGCAGGCGACTCGGCGATTATAGCGATTGACGAAAGCCTTGGCGAGCATAAGGCTGGCGATAAGGTGCTCGCCACCAGCGGCAGGTTCGCTGAGTTCAAGGCTGCCTACGGCTGGATCGTTACGAAAGATGACGGCATCGCCATTGATCCCAATTGCGCCGACCGGCTCGGTGTTGGTGTTGGCGACACCATTACGCATGTCGCACGGTGGTAATATGCTGATCGAAATCAACTTTGACGGTCTAATCGGGCCAAGCCATAATTATGCTGGGCTGAGCCTTGGCAATTTGGCATCGGCGAAGAATGCGGGCGGCACGTCTTATCCTCGCGCTGCTGCACTTCAGGGGATTGCCAAGATGCGCGCGAATGTCGCGCTTGGCCTCACGCAGGGCGTGTTTTTGCCACAGGCGCGGCCCAATCGCGAGTGGCTTGAGCGCCTGGCAACGGCACCAGAGGCAGCCGATGCAGCGATGCTCGCCTGTGCGCTATCGGCCTCATCAATGTGGGCGGCAAATGCGGCGACGGTTACGCCAGCACCCGATGCGATCAATGGCAAATGCCATCTGCTTGTTGCCAACCTGATGACGATGCCGCACCGCAGCCATGAATGGCACGGCACGTTACGCCAGTTGCATCTTGCGTTTGCGAATGATGCGTTTTGGGTTCATTCGCCAGCACCCGCGCCCTTTGGCGATGAAGGCGCGGCAAACCATATGCGGCTCTGCGCGCATCATGGCGCAGAAGGCGTTGAGGTATTTGTGTACGGCGTCGCTGGTGGCCCCTTCCCGGCGCGCCAGCATCTTGAGGCGTCGAAATTTGTTGCCCGGCGCAACCAAATGAAAAATGCACTGTTCGTGCAGCAATCCGATGAGGCGATTGCGGCGGGTGCCTTTCACAATGATGTCGTTGCGGTTGCCAATGAGCACGTGCTATTCGCGCATGAGCAGGCCTTTGCGAATAAGGACGACTTTTATGCCGCCCTCCGCGCACAATTGCCAGAGGTCGAGATTATCGAGGTGCCTGCTGCATCAGTGAGCCTCGCTGATGCGATCAGCAGTTACTTGTTTAACGCACAGCTTGTGACGCTGCCTGACGGCGGCATGGCGCTGATCCTACCAACCGAATGCCAAGACAATAGCCGGGTGTGGAATTGGCTACAGACAATGGTGGCGGGCAATGGCCCGATCCGGCGGCTCGTTCCCGTCGATGTGCGCCAGTCAATGGCCAACGGCGGCGGCCCCGCTTGCCTTCGCTTGCGCGTTGTGTGTGATCCAGCAACGGTTGATCCGCGCTTTCTGGTTGATGGTGCCAAGCTTGACCAAATCGCAAAAGTGGTTGAGGCGTATTGGCCCGAAAGCATACAACCGGGCGAACTTTCAAACCCCGAGCTTTGGTCAAAAATTGAGGCAGCGCGGGCGGCGCTGCTTGCCGCGCTTGATTTCAACGAGCTGACCTAAGTGTCGGATTAACTTACATTTAACCATATTCGACACCCTAAAAAGCACGAGTTTACGCGGTTGGCCTAAACCTTGCTGTTGTTAACTTATGAGTAATAAAATCAAACGGCTGTTCATTATCAAAACGCGCTGGGAAGCCTACGCAATCATCTACGCGCTTGCGCTCGGCGGGGTGCAGCGGGGTTTTCTTTACGTTGATCAATATCCCGGTTTTGGTGGCAAGCTGCTCTTCCTCGCAACAACCGGTGCGGTTTTCATGGCGGGCGCAAAAATCCTCGACGCGGTGCGCGCTCAAATCTGACCGGCGGCGCGCGCGATCATCGCGGCATCATAACCAAGCAGCCCGCCCAGAATCTCGCTGCTATGTTCACCAAGCAGCGGCGGGGCTTTTGGCGCAACCACCGGCGTTCTGCTGAGTTTAAGCGGTGATCCAATCAAAGGCACCGTACCAGCCAACGGATGCGACACGCTTTGCACCATGCCGCGCGCGAGCGTTTCAGCAGCACCGAGCGCGGCCTTCATTGGGCGCACTTCACCGCATGGCACTTTGACCTTGTGCAGCGATTCTAGCCACCAATGCGTCGGTTTTTGCGCAACCAGCGGCTCAAGTATGGCATCGAGCGCCTCTCGGTTTTTTACACGCGCGCTGTTCGTTGCAAACCGCGCGTCATCGGCCAAATCTCGACGATCAAGAAGATCGCGACAGAAAATGCCAAACTGATGATCGTTGCCCACAGCAATAACGAACCGCCCGTCAGCACTTTCAAACGTGCGATAGGGCACGACCGAAGGGTGGCTGTTACCAAATCGCTTCGGCTCTTCATCCGAAACGAGGCAGCTTGAACCAACGTTGGCGAGCATCGCCAACTGGCTGTCAAACAGCGCCATATCGATATGCTGGCCAAGCCCGTCACGATCTTTGGCAATCAGTGCAGCCAGAATCGCTTGGGCCGCAAACATACCCGTAAAGAGGTCTGCAACTGCCACGCCAACGCGTACCGGCGGACGATCCACATCGCCGTTAATCGCCATCAGCCCGCCTTCGGCTTGGATCACATAATCATAGCCGGGTTCGGCAGCACGCGGTGATTGGCGACCATATCCAGAAATTGAGCAATAAATTAACCCCGGAAACTGATCCGAAAGTGACGGATAATCGAGACCGTATTTATCAAGCCCGCCAAGCTTGTAATTCTCAACCAGCACATCGCTGGTCGCGGCGAGCGCCTTCACTGCGGACTGCCCCTCGGAACAGGAGAGATCAATCATAACCGATTTCTTGTTGCGATTGGCGCAGAGATAATAGGCGGACTCGCCTGCTGCATAGGGTGGCCCCCAGCCGCGTGTATCATCGCCGCCTTTGGGGTTTTCGACCTTAATCACCTCAGCACCGAGATCACCAAGGATCATTGTACACCATGGCCCGGCAAGTACGCGCGACAGATCAAGAATACGTTTGCCTGCAAGCGGCGCAGCGCGTGTGGTCATGCGTCGAGCGTCTTTATGATCGCTGAGAAATCAAGCCCGCCCTGCCCTGCGTCGGCAAAGGCCTGATACAGCGCAGCCGCGCGTTCGCCCATAGGCACTGTGGCATCCACTGAATGCGCCGCCTCCATCGCCAGCTTTAAATCCTTGAGCATTAGGGCTGTTGCGAAACCGCCTTGATAATCATTATCTGCAGGCGTCTTCGGGCCGACACCGGGCACA